>JASEIE010000159.1 GCA_030024065.1 Thermodesulfobacteriota bacterium | reverse complement strand
GTGGCATTGACCGAAACAGCCTGAACCTTTCCTTTCTCCTCCATGGCGAGGCCTTTTGAGCGGATGGCGTCAACATGTTCCTTCCAGATGTCAACCAGCCAGACTTCCTCTCCGGAAAGAGAGAAAAGCCCACCAAAGAGGCTCCCCATCGCTCCCGCACCAATGATCACAGTCTTCATCTCTTTTCCTCTCATTCTTTAGTAGATGAAAATTAACAGGGGACCGCTGAAAAATCAAGACGGAATTAGAGGTCAAAACTTGAAGTAAATGGGAGGAAAGCCAAATGGCTTTTGTCCCGGAAATCAATCATTAGACATTGCTTTGATTACCAATTCTGAGATGTCCAATACATTAAGATTGATCTTCTGCCTCCTTGCCCTGGATTTAATTGTTCGGATGCACTGCTGGCAAGAGGTCACGACAGTGTTAGCACCGGTTCGCTGGATCTCCTCAATTTTCTTCTGGGCCAACGTTCCCGAGAGAGCCGAATCTGCCATCTCCAAATTACCACCTCCTCCACAGCAGACACTTTGGGCACGAATATTTCCAAGTTCCACAAGGGTGAGGCCGGGGATAGATTTTAATATCTCCCTCGGTGCATCATAAACCCCGCCATTTCTACCTAAGTCGCAAGGGTCATGGTAGGTCACCGAGGTGCTCACTTTCCTCAACTGCAGGGTTCCATTCTTGATCAGCCTTTCAATGAATTGGGTGGAATGGAGAAGGTCTAAATCCGTATCATAGTATTCCCTCCAGGTTTGGTAACAGGAAGGACAGGAAAAAACAACCATTTGGGCCCCTAAATTCTTGACTTTTTCTAGGTTGTGTCTCATCAATTCCCGGGCCTTTTCAGGAACTCCAGCCCCGATAAGCGGAAAGCCGCAGCACCATTCCTCTCCTCCCAGAATGGTGAAGTCTATATCAGCAAAGTTTAAGATACGAACAAGGTTTCTGGGGATTCGTTGAACCATGGGAAAGAAGGAGGCAACACAGCCTACAAAGTAGACCACCTCTGCTTTATCCTTCGCATATATATGGTCTGGAAGGTCTTTTAGAAGATCCTTCCACTCTCCACGTTTCGAGTTATCCTCGTTGGAAATGTTGTGGTAAACAGCGATTGACCGTACTACCTCTTCCATCTTGAGATGGACTCCCATCTTTTTGGTAATTTCTTCTCGCATCGTGATAAAAACTTTGCTGAGATCCACGCCACTTGGACACGTCACCGCACATGCTTTACAAAGGAGGCATTTTGCAAAGATGTCCTGATAGTGACTTGTCAAACTCAATTCTCCCTGGCAGTAATATCTGGACAATTGAATCTTGCCCCTTGGCGTGTACTTCTCAAGAAAAAGCTCTCTACAAACAGGACATGTTGCCAGACAAAGTCCACATTTAATACACTGATCGAAATTGTCAGCTACAGCCTTTGGAATCATCTTGTTCCTCAGGTCTTCATTAAAAAGAGTTAAAGAAAACTGCCCGGATTGAGGATATTGTTCGGATCAAAGACCCTCTTGATCCCCCGCATAATCTCTATGGCACTCTGGCTGAACTCCATTGGCATGAATCTCTTTTTAGCAATGCCAATGCCATGTTCTCCGGAAAGTGTACCACCCATTGCAATGGCTGCTTCATACATTTCCTCTAAGGCATCATCGATTCGAACCATTTCCTCCTTGTCCCGATGGTCGGTCATAATAAGGGGGTGGAGATTTCCGTCGCCCGCATGGGCCAATATTCCTATTTTTAAATGATATTTACCTGCGAGCTCAACAATCTTCCTGATCATCTCAGGAAGGCTTTTTACGGGTACGGTAGCGTCCTCTACAATGCAATTAGGTCTTAACCTTGCAACAGAACCAAAGGCGGTTCTTCTCGCCTGCCATAATCTCTCTGTCTCTTCTGGGCTTTTAGCCCTCTGTACCTCGATGGCTCCTCTCGCTTTGCAAAATTTCTCAATCCTTTTCCCTTGTCCCTCAACCAGTGCCTCTTCACCATCCACCTCAATCAGAAGTAATGCTTCTGCCTCTTTGGAAAACTCTGCCCCTCCATAATTCCTGATCGCATCAAGGACAACTCGATCAAGCAATTCGAGAGTGGTAGGGACGATCCCGGAACTGATGATAGCCGACACCGTCATTGCCGCATCATCAAGATTCGAAAATACGGCTTGAAGAGTGGCCTTTGCTGGGGGCAATGGGATCAATCTCACTATTATCTCAGTGAATATCCCCAGCGTCCCTTCAGAACCACATAAGAGCCTTGTGAGATCATATCCGCTCACGTTCTTTAGAGTCTTACCACCCGTCTTAATCACCTCTCCGGAAGGAAGCACAACTTCGAGACCCAGGAGATAATCCCTGGTTACCCCATACTTAACGCCTCTTGGGCCACCCGCATTTAAGGCAACATTGCCACCTATGGTGGAGACGAACATACTGGCTGGATCTGGAGGATACATCAGACCATATCGAGCAGCCTCTTTTTGCAAGTCAGCATTTACGACACCGGGTTGAACAACGGCACACGTGTTCTCTGGATCAATTTCCAAGATTTTGTTCATCCGATGAAAGGCAATAATAATACCTCCCTCCTTCGCTACCGAGCCGCCACAAATATTTGTCCCCGCCCCGCGAGGAGTGATGTTAATTCTTTCCCGGTTTGCCAGCCGCATGATCTTCGAAATCTCATCGGTACTTCTTGGAACTAATATGGCATCCGGTTTGAATTCAGGCAGGAAGCCATCGTAGGAATAGGTAGCAAGATCCTCAGATGTATCAAGGAACCACTCATTGCCTACAATGGTACGAAACTCGTCAGATAATGACTTTGAAATCATATAAAAATTCTCCATCAAATATGTAGTAAGCTTACTAAAGAATAACAGGGTTAAGATTTCCTTGGCCATCGAAGGAGAGGGGGCCTAATTCCTTGACTAACTTTAGGTCCTCTCTACCTTCAACCTCTCTCATAAAGGCTTCAGAGATATCCAGTTCTCCAATTTCCAGCGTATTCTTGATGTGGACCACCCTTGCCTTCTCGGGATCAACAGCACCGATGGTATTCAGAGCGGCCTCCATGGCTTCTTTATCCGTTTTCAAGACAATGGGAATCCTTCCTTTTTCCGGGGTCATGGCCGTTATAGCATTGATCGATGTGGCCCAGGGATCCATCTTCTCCAAGAGCCTTTGAGTTGTATAGTCCGCCAAACCAATGCCAACCGCATTTCCATGGGACTCGTCGGTCAAATTCAGCACAACGATTCTCGTAATCCTGGGTCGCTCAGGTTCTTTCTCTCCGATAAACATGATCCTCCCAATGACATTAGTATCCATCCCTGTGCCACTGATATTTTTACCCATTTCATCAACAATCAGGACATCCATCTTATCGAAGGGAAGCCTGGCCATCAATCTTTTGGCTTCAGCAAGTAATCTTTTCTCTTCAACCAAGAATTGGGAGGGTGGGATAGCCTGGACCATGGCTGTTTCGTCGTAAATGTTTTCTACAATCCCTACTCCCAACAGGATGGGGAGCCTTTCCAAGATGATTCTGCCGATCTCCGGTATGACCTCCCGATATCCATAATGAACGGTCTGCTTGTGAACCTCTAAGCATCCCTTATGTTTCCCCATGCCAATGGCCATCATTTTCATCAGTCCACTTTCAATTGGCCCTTCAAATTCAGTATGAGGTTTGATACGATTCACAACAATAATTCCATCTGCTTCTGCTGCATGTTTGTCCACTAAGACGGGAAAGCCAAAAGAAGACCTCCCGATCTCTACAACCTCCATCGAGGAGATGATAGGCGCGCCTATCGCCCCCTCTGTGATGTTAAGGCTCCTCAGAATCTCCAATTGACCTTCTGCAGTCCCTCCTCCGTGGCTACCCATTGCTGGAATAAGAAAAGGTTTAGCTAAGTTTTCCTTCAGGAAATGAACGAGATGTTTTAAGATCTGATCAATGTTAGCGATTCCCCGACTTCCGGCAGTGATGGCAATCCGCGATCCCTCCTTTATTCGAGACCTGATCTGGACAGATTCCAATTCCCGATTAAGTGCTTCCTCAATGTTAACCACCTTGGGGGCTTCGAACACTTGGTAGACGTGGTACATTCTGGGGTAGTTCATCTCTCCCCTTTCTAAACTTTACAAGCACATTCTTGTGCCTTTTTCTTATCCCTATTTCATCATTAGACTCGGCAGAAAGGTAATCAATTTTGGGAATATTACACATAGGGAGAGACCGATGATTTGCAGTCCCACAAATGGGACAACACCACGGTAGATATCGGCGGTTGTTATCTCAGGGGGAACAATCCCTTTAAGGTAGAAGATCGAATAGGCAAAGGGCGGTGATAAAAAAGAGATCTGTAGATTTACAATTACCAGCATGGCAAACCAGATCGGATCAAAACCGAGGGCATTGGCAATGGGAGTATAGATTGGAACGATAATGAATACCATTCCTATCCAATCGATGAACATCCCAAGGACGATCAGGATTGCCATCATCGCTGCCAAAATACCCCAATTCCCAAATGGGAGGCCAAGCACAACGTCATTTACAATTTTATCTCCCCCTATGGCAACAAAGGTGCTGGTAAAAAAACCCGCTCCAACAGCAATAATCATGATCATGCTGGTGATCTGCAGAGTCCTTTTACAAGCCTCTTTGATAACCTGAAAATTCAATTGTCGATAGGCAGCAGCGAGGATAATACTTGCAATGGCACCCATTGCTGCCGCTTCTGTCACAGATGCGACTCCAAAGAAGATGGTTCCCAAAACTGCAAAAATGAGGAAGAGGGGCGGAATGATTGAGGTGAGAAGCAACATGACTTTCTTGCCTAACGGGACTCTCCTTTCCTCAGGAGGAATGGGTGGCCCGTCCTGGGGCCTAAAATAACATCTGATACCGACATAAGTGAGGTAAAGAAGAGCAAGTAGAATACCCGGGATAAATGCAGCCATAAGAAGCTTCGCCACAGAAAGACCAGCCGTGGGTCCATACATAACGATCATGATACTGGGTGGAATCAGGATACCAAGGGTTCCTCCTGCACAGATGGTGCCGCACAAAAGGGGTTTATTAAACCCGCGCTTAAGCATGGCGGGAACGGCGAGGAGACCAATTGTTACCTCAGAGGCTCCCACCACTCCGGTGGCCGCAGCGAAGATCGTGCTAATGGCTATGGTGGCCATACCTAATCCGCCCCTGAGGCCACCTAACAACAGGTACATGGAGCTGAAGAGCCTCTCAGCTACTCCCGATCTCTCCATGAACACACCCATAAATAAGAACAAGGGGACGGCCAGAAGGACATACTCTTTCATCAGGGTCAAGAGACGAAGAGTAAAAAAACCGAATATTTCTGGACCAATAAATATGAGACCGAAGACCATGGATAGCCCACCTAAAACGAAAGCGGTGGGGTAACCCATAAGAATGCCAGTAAGAACTCCAGCAAACATCAATAAGGTGATGACCTCTGGACTCATACGGACTTCTCCTTTATGAGAGCCGATAGGGAACGGATAAATTCAGCAGTCCCCTGCAACAAGAGGAGAAAAACACCTATCGGCATCACGGTTTTAAATGGATAGATGGGTGGTCTCCAGTAGCTCTCCAAAGACTTCTCGGAAATAGACCAGGAGAGGTAAACATAGGGGATTAAGTTGTAGAGAAGTCCTACCCAGAGAGGAAAGAAGAAAATCAATGAAAAGATGACATCAATGAGGGCTTTAGTTCGTGGCGAGAAGCGATTGTAGAAGATGTCGATCCTGACATGGCCCTTCATCCTGAGGGTATAGGAGGCGCCTATAAAGAAGAATGTACCACCCAGCATGTAACTCATATCATAGGCCCATTGCGTCGGGGCATTAAAGACATACCTCACTAATACTTCATAGCCCATCATGATTGTTATTACCAAGACGATCCAAGATACTCCCTTACCTGTAAACTCACTAATGCTATCAAGTATATCGAGGAAGGCTTTCATCTCTTTCATCCTTATTTGACTCAATGACAAGGCCATCCCTTTCATTCAGGAAGGGGATGACCTTGTCTATTTGAAAGACGATAACTCTTCTTAATACTGGGGGGTCATCAAGTCTCGGTAAAGCTTGTATGACTTCATCCAAGCCCTCTGGGACTTTAAGACTTTGGCAAAGAAGGGATCTTTTGCTGCCTTCTTATCAAAAAATTCATCTGCTATCTTTGCAAGTTGTTGCTGCACTTTGGGGTCAAGGTAATTAATCACTGTCCCATATTCTTTAAACTTTTCAAGGGCCGGGCCGTCCAGCCAGACCGCTCTCGATAATGTTCTTATTGTGGTCACCTGGCATGCATACTTAACAATGGCCTGTAAATCTGGAGTGAGTTTATCCCATGCTTTCTTATTCACATACAGGTCTAAAACTGTACTCGGTTGATGGATACCCGGGACCGCAAGGTATTTACAAACTTCATGAAAGCCAAGATCACGGTCAATGTTGGGAAGGCTGAATTCTGCCGCATCGAGAACCTTTCTCTGGAGCGATGGAATGATCTCCGCTCCGGGTAAGGTCACTACTGAGGCGCCCATGCCCGAAAGAATCTCACCCCAAAAAGCAAATGTTCTAAATTTGAGCCCCTTGAAATCCTCCAGCTTGGTGATCGGTTTATGGGACCAGGCAAAATCCTCTGGAGGAATCATTCCGCATGGAGCGACAAAACCCAAATTATATTTGGCATACATCTCTGCCATCAACTTAAGGCCCTCTCCTTCATAGAACCAGGCGAGATAAGGTTCAGCTGTAAAACCCATAGGAATAGCGGCAAAAAGAGGACCAGAAGGTTCCTTCCCAATCCAGTATCCCGATGACCCATGGGCTGCCTCCACCGTTCCCGCATGCACTGCATCAAATACCTCCAGTGCACCCATGATCGCCCCGCCCGGATACGACGTAATCTGCAACCTTCCTCCGCTCATCTCGTTCACAATCTGGGTAAACAAGTCTGCTGACCACTGAAGAATCGTTCCCTTCGGCCATGTCGTGGGCATTCTCCATTTGATCGGTTGCGTTTGGGCGAAAACGATAGATTCCAATCCGAACACCACTAATAAGGCCACTAAAATGCAAAGAAATTTAAGTCTCCTCATGTTACCCTCCTTTTGAGAATTTAGAATTATTCCGAATCTTCGACCAAAATCCATATTGTTAATGCATCACCTCCTTTAAACATTACTTCATCCTTCAAACACCTACAAAGTATCCCTTAGTTTCCTGGTATATGGAGAGAGGACAACAAGTAGCTTTACTTCACCATTCTTGGTCGCACAAATACCTTTATGTGGAACGGTTGGATCGAGGTATAAGCAATCTCCCTCTTTGACATGGTATTTGTCGTCGCCATAAAAAAAGATCATCTCTCCTTTCAAGACATATAAGAATTCTTCCCCATCATGAGTCATAAAGGGTATCTTTTCATGATTCAGTTTCTTGGGTAATGTTAAAATAAGTGGTTCCATAACCTTATCACTCTTTTTGTAAGCAACTGTTTCGTAAATATACCCTAAGGAAGAAAAATTCCTGATGATCTCTTTCCT
This sequence comes from Thermodesulfobacteriota bacterium, assembly GCA_030024065.1. Next base: position 1,226 of record JASEIE010000159.1, on the reverse strand, counting down.
TTCATTTTTTCTTATGATGGAAATGCCATTTTGTCTAATTCCGTCACCAAAAAAACAAGAGATATGGACGTTTAAAGCCTCCGCAATTTTTAATAAGGTGGGTATAGGAGGTGGTTTACGACTATTTTCTATTCTTGATAAATAGCCTTGGGTTATTTGGGCTCTCGCCCCCAATTCCTTAATGGTTAATCTTTTCTTTTTACGCAATTCTTTAATTTTTTGACAAATGTCAGTATATTCCATTCTTTTTCTCTTTAACCCAAAAATTGGATAGCATAATAATGAAAAACTGTCAAGAAAAAAATTATTATTAGGAATATTATATGTAAAAACAAAGGGTTAATTAAGGAAAAATATTTACTAATAGTAAACTTTTACTTTCTGGATTGTAGGCCATGTCTTTATAATGTTCAAATTATCAAAAATATTTTCCGTCATTTTTTCATAAGATTAAAAATAATTTAAGTATAAATAAAAAATTATTGACAGGGTTCTTAAAAAATATTATAAAATATTTGTGGCCTCCGATGACATCAAACACGAAGTGAAGAAGCTTCATATTGGGAAGAAGATACACAACCTCCGGAAAAAGGCAGGCTTTGTGCTCCAAGATCTTTCCAATCGAACCGGCCTTTCCAAGCCCCTCCTCTCCCAGATTGAGAAGGAGATGGTCTCTCCTCCCATCGCCACCCTGCTTAAGATTTCGAAAGCCCTCAACACGAACATCAGTTTTTTCTTTCAGAATGACGGCTCTGAGGAAAAGGTCGTCATGGTGAGAAAGGATGAAAGCAAAGTGATCGACTCTCGGTATTTTGGGAGGGAGGAGAGTGGTTACTATTATGAGGCCCTCGCTTATAAGAAGGCCAAAAAGTATATGGAACCCTTCTTGGTGGAGTTTAAGAGAAAAAGGGTGGATCAATTATCCTATTTTAGCCACGATGGAGAAGAGTTCATTTACCTTTTAGAAGGAACTCTGGAGTTCAGAACAGAGGATCAACAATATATCCTTCAGCCGGGAGATTCCCTCTATTTTGAGTCCTCGATCCCCCATGCTTATAGGGCATTGGAGAGAAGAAACGCAAAGGCATTGACCGTTATCTATCCTGGGAGATAGAAGTCTTTTAGAGTTTTCAGGTAAGGGTGAGGGGGTAAGGAATTCGATAGACGTGACCTAACTACGAAACGGGCATCGTTGCCCTAACCTTTAAACCCAAGACATTTTTATG
>JASEIE010000158.1 GCA_030024065.1 Thermodesulfobacteriota bacterium | reverse complement strand
TTATCACCATTGTCATCACAATATTTCTCATTCCAATCATAGGCCTTTCTATTAATTATCCCTTTTCTTTTTCTCTCATTATCATCCTTTCTGGTATCGCCTTCTCACTTCTTGGAATCCTTATTTCTGTAGGAGTAAAGGAAGTCTTCGAAGCCATGACCATGTCCAATTTCTTTCGATTCCCAATGATATTTTTATGCGGGGTCTTCTTTCCGGTTTCCTCCATGCCCTTCCCCCTCCCTATTCTCTCTTATCTTCTTCCCCTCACCTATACGGTGGATGGCCTGAAACATTGCTTGTTGGAGGATAAAGGAATGATTCCTCTATCCCTGGATCTATTAATTCTTCTTGGATTCGTTATTTTGCTTTATGGTCTCTCGCTATTCATCTTTAAGAAAAGAATTCGCCAAGAATTCTGAAAGGAGGTGAAAACCATGTGCCAGAGTAAATCCAGTTGTATTCATCCCGAGCAGTTAAAAGGAGAACCTAAGGACTGTACAGCCGAGCAGATTACCATCTGCCATCCGGGAGAAGAAGGTCACCCTTGCGAAGCTGGAGACTCGGAGAAAAAGTAGGAGTGTCTTTTAACCACATTGAAAGAGAGAGGCGTTGAGGGATCATTCACCTCAACGCCATTCATTGGAAACATTATTGAGATTGAGATTCAAGTTCTCTACACGGTTCGTATTCTATGACTCAAAATTTGATCCAATCGTCTAAAGATCTGTTAACTTCGGTGGGTTTAAAAAGAACTAAAGGAAGAGATATCATTCTCCACGAACTCGAAACCCGAAAGGACCATTTCAATGCCGAGAAGCTATACGCTTCCCTTCTAAGAAAGGGGGCGAGAGTCTCAAGACCCACGATTTATAGAACACTAAAGCTTCTTGAAAAACTTCACTTCATCGAAAGATTCGATATCAAAAAGAATTGCTTCTATTATGAGCCTATAAGTCAGAAAAAGGACCATGGCCACCTGATTTGTGAACGGTGCGGGAAGATTATAGATTTTTCAAGCAATGGTGTCGAACTTCTGAAATCGGAAGTAGGCAGAGATAAAGATTTCAAACCAGATAATATCTCCATTCAGGTATTCGGGGTATGTAAAAGCTGCCAGAAGACATCCCCAAATTGATCATCAAACATTAAGGGAGGGTAGGATGTCAGAAAAAGGGAAACTCGTTATTATCGGTGGATCAGCGGCAGGTCCCAGTGCCGCAGCCAGGGCAAAAAGAGTCAATCCTGATCTCCAAATCACCATCTTTGAGCAGGGAAGATTTGTTTCGTATGGCTCCTGAGAAACTCCTTATTACATCGGTGATGTAATCAAGGATCAGAGTAAATTGGTCGTTCGTACCCCTCAACAATTTAAGGAAAAGCAGGATATCGACGTGAAGACAGAACATCGGGTCACTAAAATTGATCCCAAAGAGAAAAGGATTGAAGTCCATAATTTATCAAAATCCGAAACTCAATGGTTTTCTTACGACAAACTCATCATTGCTACAGGTGCCCGATCCAGACGTCTCAACCTTCCAGGAAGCAATGCCAAGAATATATTCACCCTGAAAGACCTTCAGGATGGTATCCGTATCAGAGAGTATATTGATGAGAATAAGCCGAAACAGGCTGCCATCCTCGGCGGAGGTTTTATTGCACTGGAGATGTGCGAAGCTTTTCGATTAAGGGACATGGAAACCTTTGTATTCTGCCGCAGAGATTTACCGGCAGGGAATATGGAAAGGGAAATCTCAGAAAAGATATTAAAGGAGCTACAAGAAAACGGTGTCCATTTTTTAACTTATCAGAAACCAATTGCTTTCCATGTGAATAGTCATGGGGAAGTAACTTCCCTTGAGACCGATAAAGTCCAATATCCCGCAGATATGGTGTTGATGGCAGTGGGCGTCATCCCCAATGTGGAAATGGCTCAACAAGCTGGGGTCGAAATTGGTGAGACCGGAGCGATCCGGACAGATCTAACACAAAAAACGAATTTTACCGACATCTATACGGCAGGAGACTGTTGTGAGGTCTTTAATCTGGTGAGTCAGGATTGGGTTCATACCCCACTTGGGGATATTGCAAATAAGCAAGGACGTGTGGCTGGAGAAAATGCTGCAGGAGGGAGGGCAGTTTTTCAGGGTGTGGTGGGGTCAGCTGCTTTCAAAGTATTTGAATTAGAGGTGGCCTTCACAGGTTTAGGGACCCAGGTGGCCCGCCAATACGGTTTTGATGTGGATTCACAGATCATTGAGGCTGAATCAAAGGTAGGCTATATGCCCGGATCGAAGCGGATGCTCGTCAAATTGATTTTTGGCAGAAGGAACGGAAGGCTATTAGGTGCTCAAATGGCTGGGAAAGAAGGCGTCGCAAGGAGGATTAATACCTTAGCTGTGGCCCTTCATCAAAAGATGGCGATTGATGAAATCGCCAGGCTCGATTTTGCTTACGCTCCTCCCTTCTCTGCACCCTTTGATCCGATTTTAATTGCTGCCGAGCAGGCGACAAAAAAATTAATTTCTCGAAAGGAGTAATCCATGAGTAAAGGAAAAATGAAAAGTCAAGAGATCAATAAGATAATAAAGGCAGAAGACCACTGGGAACCCATCGGTCTAACCCCTATGCCTGAAATTCTTGATCTCAGGAACTGGGATATGAGACTTCTTAAAACCTACAAACCCTGGTATGCCCCCTTCTGTGATCTTTGTTGCCTATGTACCTATGGAAAGTGTGACCTTACTGAAGATAGGAGGGGAGCTTGTGGAATTGATATTGCTACTCAACAGGCCAGAATAGTCCTTCTCGCTTGCTGTATGGGCCTCTCCGCTCATGCAGGCCATGGCAGACACATTTTAGATTATCTAATTGAAAAGTATGGGGCGGACTACAAAATAGATCTTGGGGGCAATATCTCACTTGAAGCCCCAAATATCCGAACCGTTTTAGGCCTAAAGCCTGAGACTCTTGGAGATTTGAAAAAGGCAATTGAATATGTCGAAAAGGAATTTATCCATCTGGTTTCTTCCACGCATTTCGGTCAGGAAGGAAGCTACCTGGACTATGAGTCCAAAGCGCTCCATGCGGGGATGTTGGATCATGTGGCGATGGAGGTGGCTGATATTGCCCAAATTGTAGGCTTCAAATTTCCTACTTCAGTTGCAGAAACTCCATTGATAGATATGGGATGGGGGTCAATAGACAGAAATAAACCTGTGATTTTGGTAGTGGGTCATAACCCTGCCTCATCAAGCAACATTATCGACTATCTAAGGGCAAACGATCTTTACGATAAGGTGGAGGTAGCGGGGGTTTGTTGTACTGCCTTAGAAACAACTAGATACTCTGACAGGGCAAAGGTGGTTGGTCCATTATCAAGACAACTTTTTTTTGTAAGAACCGGAATTGCCGATGTCATCATGACGGATGAGCAATGCATTCGTACTGACATAGCCTTAGAGGCAAAGAAAGTTGGTTCAGCCTTTATCGCCACTTCGGACAAGGCATGTTATGGACTGGAGGATGCCTCTGAAAAGCCTATCGGTGAAATCGTGAGCGAAATGGTAGGAAGTGGAAAGCAGTTTCTAATCCCGGATCATGAAAAGGCTGGAGAGGTGGCGGTAAAGGTGGCATTGAATCTTGCTCCTCAAAGAAAGAAGGAACTTCTGGATGAGAAGGAAGCGCAGGAGCTTTCGAAGAATTGTAAAGAATGCGGTATCTGTGAAAGGGTCTGTCCAAATCTTTTTTCTATTGGAGAAGGAATAAGAGAAGCTGCGGAGGGGAGGTTTGAAAGACTGAGAGAGCTCTTCAATAAATGCATCGGCTGTGGAAAGTGTGAAGATGAATGCCCTCGTGATGTTCCTATCTTTCGGATAATGCAGGTGGCAGGTTCAAAGGAAACTTACAAGATAAGGGCAGGAAGAGGTCCAGTAATGGATACAGAGATAAGGACCGTGGGGGCCCCTTTAGTATTGGGTACCATCCCAGGAGTGATCGCCCTTGTAGGCTGTTCCAACTATCCTGATATAGAGGATGTGGCGGAGATGGCTGAAGAATTTGCCAAGCGGAAATACATTGTCGTTCTTACCGGATGTGCTGCAATGGTGGCTGCCATGAAGAAGGATGCAGAAGGCAAAACCATTTATGAAAAATACCCTCCCAATTTTGATGCCGGGGGTATCGTCAATATAGGTTCTTGTGTTTCCAATTCTCACATATCCGGGGCAGCGATAAAGATAGCGAATATCTTCGCCGCTCTTCCTTTAAGGGGAAACTATGAGGTTATTGCAGATTACATTCTCAACCGTGTCGGTGCCTGCGGAGTGGCGTGGGGAGCTATGTCTCAAAAGGCAGCCAGTATCGCCACTGGTTTTAATCGATGGGGTGTCCCGGTTTTACTTGGGCCTCATTCGTCAAAATATAGAAGGCTATATCTTTCCAGAAAAGAAGAGGATGACTGGACGGTGATGGATGGTAGAAAAAGGGAACTTGTAGATACCCAGGAGCCTTCTCCGGAGCATCTGGCATATGTAACCGAAACAAAGGAGAAAGCCATGGTCATGATTCCCAAACTATGTATCAGAAAAAATGACACCCATCAGGGAAGATCAATAAAGTTGAACCATTATATCTCACTATATAAGCGGTATATGGGGGGCGGGGTACCTGAAGACCTTGCTCTTTTTATCCGGAGACCAGCAGATATTCCTGTTGTCTACCGAAAAGAGGTGATGGCTTATTTAAAGGAAATAGGTTGGAAAGAAAAACCAGTTTTAAGCCTTCCTACTTGGATTGGAACCTATCCTACCAAAGTGAAGCTGGAGGCTGTCATTCGTTGAAAGGAGGATAAATATGGAGCTACCTCTACACCGAGTAAATGTCCTTACTGGAATAAAAGGAGCCAAGATAATAAACGATCCGAAAGAATATTCAAGGATAATCAAAAAGTCAAAAAGGCCCCTTTTTGTCTTTGGCCCGAAGCTGCTTGAGTTTTCTTTAAATGGAAAAATTCTCTTAGAGTATGCCCTTGAGATTTCAAGGGCAGTGAATGGTCCTATATGTGTCACATCCCACATTAGAGGCAAAATGGTAGAACTTGAAAGAGTACCCGAAAGTACCTATGACTTGGTTGAAATAATTAATCATCTTAAGGATCCAGATTGGAAAGGGGTTAAGAAGGAAGGAAATCATGACCTGATCGTCTTTTTTGGTATGAGGACCGATCTCGGGGAGCAAGGGCTTTCCACTTTAAAACACTTTGCTCCTCATCTCCGAACAATGACCCTTTGTAAATATTTTTATCCCAACGCCGACTATTCCCTTCCCAACTTTAGAAAAGATGAGGAATGGAAACATTTTTTAGAAGATTTGATTGAGGATCTTAAGAAAAAAGAGGAATGACAGGGAAGCATGCCTTCTGTGCTCATAGATGGTAAAGAGATCATGGCAAACCCAGGGGAAAAGATCCTCTGGGCAGCCCTTCGTTCAGGGATTTATATTCCCCACTTGTGTGCCATTGAAGAAGCAGAACTTTCTTTCGGTGGTTGCCGACTTTGCCTGGTGGATATAGAAGTGGATGGGAAGAGGGAGATGGTGACCTCTTGTTCAGAGCCCGTTAAGGAAGGAATGAAAATCTATACAAATACAGAAAAAATAAACAGAATGAGACAAACGGCCTTTGAGCTCATCATGACCGATCATTATATTGATTGTGGGAATTGCGTGAAAAAGAAGGAATGTGAACTGATAAAGATCGCCGCCTCTCTTAAATTGAAGATTCGACCAAAAAGATTGAGAACTATTGTTCAGGAGCTTCCCGTCGACGATTCCCATCCCCTCATTACATTCGATCCGAGAAAGTGCGTGAAATGCGGGAAATGCGTCTGGATGTGTCAGAAACTTGGAAAGTCTTTTTTGACTTTTGCTTATAGGGGGTTCGAGATGGTCATCTCGACTTTTGATGGCGTCCCCCTTTCCTCAGCCGGATGTGAAGTGTGTGTTGAGTGTATTAAGATATGTCCCACAGGGGCTTTATATTTCAAAGAGACAAGAGGCAAGGAAGATTAAAAAATGAGATGGGGCTGGGAGTTGGCATGGCTGAGGTTCAGCCATTGTAAAATAGATTTTGATTCGAGAAACAGGGGAGTATGAACATCATCGAACTATTGATCATTTTTGGCGGTGGAATCTTCGCAGGAATCCTCGGAGGCTTACTTGGAATCGGAGGAGGAATCGTGCTCATGCCAATTCTCCGGTTCTTTGTCGGTTTGTCTCCTGCCCTTGCGGCGGGAACCTGCATTGTAGCCGTATTTTTTACAACTTTAGGAGGAAGTTTCAGGCATTACAAATTGAGACATGTGAACATTCGATCCATCCTCCCCGTCATTATAGCGGGAGCGGTCTCAACCGTCGTGTTTTCTCTGGTCTTTTTGTATCTTGCCCGAAGAGAAAGATGGCTCGACTTAGGGACGGGGTTGGTGTTTTCTCTCGTTTCTCTCCGAATGATCATAGAAGGATTCGGAAACTTACTTGGGAAGAAGGTGAAAGAGGCCACAGGGAGTGAAATACGAGGTTCAATCTTTGGGAAACTGATGATAGGAGGGATCGCCGGAATTCTCCCCGGCCTTTTGGGCATCGGGACGGGAGCTATCCTGGTCCCTGCTTTTGCCTTGATTCTTAAGGCTCCGATAAAGATTGCGATCGGTTCGTCGCTAGCCAGCTTCTCAGTGAATGCTTTTTTCAGCTCCTTACTTAAATTGTCTCAAGGATTTATCGATCTCTCCGTAGCTCTCCCAATCTGTCTTGGCACGCTTTTCGGTTCCAACATCGGTGCTGTCTTAAATAAACATTTTCCATCACCGGTGCTCAAGATCCTGTTCGGTATGGCCTTCTCCTATGTGTCATACCAATACATTCTCACTTTCTTTCAGGGGAGATTCTGAAAAACATGGAAACCTCTGTTTTGGAAAATTCAAAGATTCAACTGGCGGAAATCGTCGCCACAAACAGATTACTTGATGCCCATGTATCCGTCCTGGTTAAAACCCTGACTCCTCAAGAGGCTATTGGAGAACCAGGAAGGAGGAACTTTCCAATTATTCTTGGAAAGGAAAGGGTCATCGAAGCAGAAATTCTGGGAACTAAGGCCCATGCCTTTACCGATTCTCCTGGAGAATTTATGGGTGATTTAAAGGGGGTGCTCAATCTTCCTCTCACATCAAATAGAGAGCGAAGCATCTATGTGGCGACACTGAGTGCGACACTGAAATATCTCAATCTCATTGAGAATACGATCCACTGTAAGGACGAAGACCCCGAGAGGTGCGGGAAAGAAATAGCTTCTCAACTTCTGAAAAAGTGGGGGAAAGTCAAGGTAGGTTTCATCGGTTTGAACCCAGCCATTGCCGAGAACCTGATTGAAACTTTTGGTATTGAAAATGTTAGGATTACCGACCTCAATAAACAAAACATTCATTCTTTCAAGTGCGGAGTAAAGATTTGGGATGGCAACGAAATGACAGAAGAATTAATCAAACAATCCGATGTCATCCTGGTCACAGGAACTACTTTTGTCAACCGAACCTTTGATCACATCATGCATTGCGTGCAGAATTATAGAAAAGATTACCTGATCTACGGGGTCACGGGGGCAGGGATATGCAAGTTATTGGGACTTAATAGAATCTGTCCCTACAGTAGAAACCAATAAGGTCCGCGTTGGATATTACCATCAGCAGGCCCTAAGTCTTATTTCCGGAGAGATGAGATGAAACCGAAGATTTTGGAAGAGATCAGAAAGCATTTTAAGCAAGAGTTGATAGAATTTGATTGGGAACCTATTCGGAAAGAACCCAAGAGATATGGAATCCTTTATCCCATCATCGGGTATATCGTCTCATTACTTGCTATCATTTTGATGGGAATTGGAGTTTTTATGTGGCTATTTCTGATTGCAGGATCCATTTTCTTTTTTGGTGGAATTTTCTGTGCCAACGGGATCATTGGGGAATATAGAAAAATAAGAGGGCTTTCTGAAAGCTCGAAGAATCCTTCGGAGATAGAGTTCCCTTCAGGATTCTGAAATTAAAAAGTTAACAGGGGGTGGAAAATGGCTGTCGTCGTTGATTTGGAAAAATGTACAGGCTGTGGAACGTGTGAAGAGGGTTGTCCAGTTGAAGCCATTAAGGTGGAGAATGAGAAGGCCGTGGTCGATGCAGAGACCTGCGTCGATTGTGGTACTTGTATCGATGAATGTCCTGAAAAAGCCATCAGCGAAGGAGCATAGAATGGTGGGTAAGGTTGTGGGTTTATGCATGAGTCAAAGAAAGACTGATCCAAAGAAAAATGTCGGCATAGGCATCCTTCGAAAGGGGGTTGGTCTGGTGGGTGATTCTCATGCTGGGACTGAAAAAGAGGTAAGCCTTCTGGCAATGGAGAGTATCCACAGGCTTTGTCAAGAAACTGGTATTTTCGCAGAACCTGGTTCTTTTGCAGAAAACATCACAACCGAGGGAGTCAATTTGGTTTCCTTCCCTATTGGGTCAACATTACAAATTGGCGAGGCAAAACTCATGGTGATCCAGATTGGCAAAGATCCATCAGAACCTCATACATACAACTACAAGGGGCAATCCCTTCTTCCAAAGGAAGGGGTCTTTTGTAAAGTCGTTGAAAAAGGAGAAGTAGAAATAGGGGATTTTATTGGATTGATCAAAGGTTAGGTTGAGAATTGGAGTGTAATTGGTCATGACGGCTTCGTCACCCTGTCGAACTATGAAAATTGATTTATCTACCGTAGGGGCGGCCCTCTGTGGCCGCCTTATTGAGGAGCCCACAGAGGGGCTCCCCTACAT
>JASEIE010000157.1 GCA_030024065.1 Thermodesulfobacteriota bacterium | reverse complement strand
GGACAAGGAAAAAAGCAGGAAAGTGTCAAATTTACTGGGGGTTCAGGATCCCTGATTCCTTATATTTCTCTTCACACCTCTTTTTTGTTGTTCCTAACCTCATGTAACATGGATCGAGATCTAACCAATCATGGTCTTCTAAACCTATCTTGTGCCTGTAGCTTGACCATTTGTAGTCTCCAGGATCATCTACTATACTCGCCCTTACAGGATTAAGTTCTACATAGCGACAACAGGTAAGAAGATATTCATCTGTCTTGATGGGGCTGGATTTATACCTTCCTTCCCATAACGTTCCTTTTCGTCCCGCTATCTTATTCACATATCGAGTCTGCCGACCCGAAACCCGTTTCATTAGTAATGCAAGATTTTCTATTCTCTTACCGGGATCCACTAATAGATGGACATGGTTTGTCATAAGACAATAGGCATAAACTTTACACCCTAACTTTTCCTTCCATTCTTTTAGATTCTTAAGATAATAAAGATAATCTTGATCACGTGCAAAGATCATTTGCCTATAATGACCCCTTTGAATGATATGATGAGGATAGTTGGGTAATACCACCCTTGATGTCCTTGGCATAAACCAACTTTACTTTCATACTTCCTTTATGTCAATAAAAATAAATCTGTCCCCTTTTTGCTTTTTTGAAAATGGTTTATAATAATCTCTGAGAAAAAAACGATGGAGCTCGGATTCTTAAAAACCCTGGTCATCATCTTCGGGGTTTCTGCCTCTGTGATCTTTCTTCTCCACAAACTGAGGGTCCCCACAATCGTCGGGTTCCTCACCGCCGGGGCTTTTCTCGGTCCCCATGGATTTGGATTCATCCGTGATATCCGCGAAGTCGAACTCCTCGCAGAGATAGGAATCATCCTCCTCCTCTTTACAGTGGGTCTGGAGATCTCTCTCAAAAACCTGAAAAGGATTCGTTCCGCAGTTTTGGGAGGAGGCCTCTCTCAGGTCCTCCTCACCCTCCTCGCCACCACAGCGATCGCCTATCCTTTCCTCCAGAAATGGAATGCCTCCTTGTTTGCCGGATTTCTTGTCGCCCTGAGCAGCACGGCCATCGTAATGAAGATGCTCTTTGACCGGGGTGAAATCGACTCGCCCCATGGACGCCTCTCCATCGGGATCCTGATCTTCCAGGATCTCTGTGTCGTCCCTCTGATGCTCCTGATCCCCATCTTAGCCGGAAATCAGGGGAGCCCTGCTGAACTTTTATGGACACTCTTCAAATCGGCAACGATCATCTCTATTGTCATTTTCGGCGCCAGGTGGTTGGTTCCCAATATCCTTCATCAGATCGTCCACACCCGGAGCCGGGAGCTCTTTGTCATCACGATCATCCTCCTCTGCCTTGGAACAGCCCTGTTCACATCGAGCCTCGGCCTCTCCCTGGCCCTCGGGGCCTTTCTCGCAGGGCTGGTCATCTCCGAATCGGAATATGCGTATCAGGCCATCTCCGATATCCTCCCATTCAAAGACAGTTTCAACGGCCTCTTCTTCGTCTCCGTGGGGATGTTAATCAATTTAACCTTTCTCTATGACAATATGCTCATCCTCTTCCTTGCGGTCACCATCATTCTCCTTTTAAAAACCTCCACGGGCTTCTTCTCCGCCCATCTGATCGGAAATCCACTCAGGGTCTCTCTTCAGACAGGGCTCCATCTCGCACAGATTGGCGAATTCTCCTTCGTCCTGGCCACCGCCGGCAAATCGGCCGGTCTCATCTCGGAGAGCCACTACCAGCTCTTCCTCTCAACCTCTGTGATCACCATGCTACTGACCCCCTTCCTTCTGCAGGCCTCTCCCGGTATTTCAACCTATATGAGTTCGAAAAAAATCCTTGAGCGACTGGACAGGATGAGAAAGAGGGCGGAGAAAGAGGGCTTCCCTTCGAAGCGAGAAGGCCATGTGGTCATCATCGGGTTTGGATTGAATGGTAAGAATCTGGCAGAGGTGTTGAAAGTGACATCGATTCCCTATGTCATCCTCGAATTGAATAGCAACAAGGTTCTCGAAATGAAAAAGAAGGGGGAGCCGATTGTTTATGGAGATGGGACCAGCCTTGAGATCCTCCATAAACTGGGGATCGAAGGAGCACGATTGCTGGTGGTCGTAATCTCCGACCCTGCATCAACCCGAAGGGTTGTTCAGATCGCCCGCAAAGAAAATCCCAGGCTCTATATCATTGTCAGGACCCGGTATGCGGCCGAGGTCGACGACCTCATCCGGCTGGGGGCAAATGAAGTGATCCCCGAGGAATTCGAGACATCGATCGAAATCTTTGCGAGAGTGCTCCATCACTATCAGGTTCCGAGAAACCTTCTCTTTGACCAGGTTGAGAGAATAAGAAGTGGAAGTTACGAGGCCCTGAGAAGGGTGGAGCTTCCGGTAAAGAGCCTGCCTGAAAAATGCGAGATCATCACCGATATCGAAACCGAAACCTACCTGATCCATGAACAAACACCTGCGAAGGGACATTCCATCAAAGACCTGAAGATACGGTCCAGGACAGGAGCGACAGTGATTGCCGTGAGGCGAGATGGGGAGATCATCCCGAGTCCGGAACCTGACTTTGCCTTCAAAACAGGGGATATCGTCTATCTCATTGGAAAGAGGGAGAACGTCCTTCGGGCCATTGACCTGTTAGAATCGCCCCCCTCCTGATCAGGGATTGAGTTTTAAAGGAGAGAATGGTATAAAGCCATAAAAAAATACACGAGGGAGACAATAACCAATTTCCAGGCACCAATAACCAAATAAATCCCAATCCCCAATCACCAAAAATCAAAATTGAATGCTCGCACCATTAATATTTTTCAATCCTTTTTATCTTTTGGTAATTGGTAATTGGCATTACATAGAAAATCCCATAGACCTCCTCTCCCCTGGCGCCTGCCTGCGCGAAGCCGCTTCGGCGAAGGCAGGGGAGAGGATTGAGGTGAGGGGGAGGGAAATTGGTTGGATTTTAAAGGTTCGTGGGTGATAATCATATCATGTGAAATTTGTTTGGGGATTGGGCAAGCAGAGAGATTCGGCTATTGAATTTAATTTTTGAGAGGAGAAGATGACCACTCTCCACATCAATGTTCCTTACTCGATGCTTCTCCAGAGGATCGATTTCGCCGTCGAGCATCGCATCCATCCCGAGATCTATTTCAGCGCTGAAGACCTCGATGCCTGCCGGCAAGAGGAGGCGAAACATCTCGAAGAAATACTTCATCGAAACGCACTGGAAAGCACACTTCACGGTCCGTTTATGGATTTGAGCCCTGGAGGGGTTGACCGGAGGATCAAAGAGGTGACACTGGATCGATTCTCAAAGACGATCGAGTTGGCCGCCCTGTTCAAACCGAAGGCCATCGTCTTCCATCCAGGATACGAGAAGTGGAAATTTGACGGAAATGTCAATCTCTGGCTTGAAAGCAGCCTCCGGACCTGGAGACCCCTGGTGGAGGAAGCGAAAGAGCGGGGACTCACCATCGCCATCGAGAATGTCTTTGAAGAAAGCCCTGATTCTCTCATCTCGCTTCTCGAAGAGATCAATTCGCCTCATTTCCGATTCTGTTTTGATACCGGCCACCACCATATCTTCAGCAAGACCCCTCTTCCCCTCTGGATAGAGGGATTGAGAGGATATTTAGTCGAGGTTCACCTTCACGACAATCACAGAGAGAAGGATGAACATCTTCCCATGGGTGAGGGAAGTTTCGATTTCAACGGATTCTTCGATCTCCTGTCACGGTTTGACCTCAATCCTATCTTTACCCTTGAGCCTCACGAAGAGGCCCACCTCCGGAGAGGACTGGAAGCCGTCAAGAGATACATCGATGGTTGAAATGGAATGTTGGAATAATGGAATAATGGGTCAAGTCTCGAAAATGCTTATTCTTCTGATTGTTGAGGTTCTTAACCCATCGTTCCACCATTCCATTATTCCAGTATTCCAATTAAAGTGTGAAGAGCAGTGTTGATGGGAGGTTGATTTGCCACATCGTATTGAAATCGGGTTGAAAAAAGGGATTCGCGATGCCTTGGGTGAACGGGTAAAAGGAAGAATTCAAAACGATCTTGGATTGTCAGTTCAATCGGTGAGGACCTTCTCCGTCTTCACGCTCGACATGCAACTTTCTCAGGAAGAATTAGAGATCATCGCCACCGGCCCTTTTCTTGATCCCATCATCCAGGAATTCCGGATCGATCAGCCTCTCGCAGAGGATTTCGACTGGCTGGCCGAGGTAGGGTTCAAACCCGGCGTGACCGATAATATTGGAAAGACCGCCCGAGAGGCCATTGAGTGGAGTCTTGGAAGAAAATTGACCGATGACGAAAAGGTCTATACCTCCATCCAGTACCTTCTCAAGGGAAATTTAGGGCGGGCGGATGCGGAAAGGATTTGCACTGACCTCCTGGGAAATTCACTCATTCAGAGATTCGAACTCTATCAGGCGAATGAATGGAAAGGAAAGATCACTCCCAGGGTCCCAAAGGTCGTTGGAGATGAGGGAGAGAGGGTTGAAGATATCGACCTGGAGACCTCCGACGAAGTCCTTCTTCGATTGAGCCAGGAGCGGGTTCTTGTACTCGACCTTGGGGAGATGAAGGCAATTCAACATTACCTCAGAAACCCGGCGGTCGTTGAAAGCCGCAAGAAAACAGGGCTTGGAAAAAAGATCACTGATGTGGAACTGGAAGCCATTGCGCAGACCTGGTCTGAGCATTGCAAACATAAGATCTTCAATGCCCGGATCGAATATCAGGACGACGAAAAGAAGGTAATCATCGACAGCCTCTTTAAGACCTACATCAAGAAGGTGACCCAGGAGATTCGTTCCTCCCTCGGAGAGAGAGACTGGTGTGTCTCCGTCTTTGATGACAATGCGGGCGTGATTAAATTCAACGATCAATATCATCTCGTCTTCAAGGTGGAGACCCACAATACCCCCTCTGCTCTCGATCCCTATGGCGGAGCCTTAACCGGCATTGTCGGTGTCAACCGGGATCCTTTCGGTACAGGAAAAGGTTCGAAACTCATCTTCAATGTGGATACCTTCTGCTTTGCCTCCCCTTTCTATGACCAACCCCTTCCACCGCGCCTCTTCCATCCCAAACGGGTCTATGAAGGGGTGAGAGAGGGCGTGGAGCATGGCGGAAACAAGAGCGGGATTCCAACGGTCAACGGAGGAGTTGTCTTCGATAACCGCTATCTGGGAAAACCCCTGGTCTATTGCGGAACAGGGGGGATCATGCCCCAAGAGATACTGGGCGAACCTTCTCATGTGAAAAGGGTGAAACCCGGTGATCTCATCGTGATGACCGGAGGTCGGATTGGCAAGGACGGGATTCATGGAGCCACTTTCTCCTCGGAAGAACTCCGGGAGGACTCCCCTGTCACTGCTGTTCAGATCGGAGACCCCATCACCCAGAAGAAGATGACCGATTTTCTCCTTCTTGCCAGGGACCAGGGACTCTATCAGTCGATCACCGACAATGGCGCAGGGGGTCTCTCTTCTTCTGTTGGCGAGATGGCCCGCGAGTTCGGCTGCGAACTCCATCTCGACCTTGCTCCCCTCAAATATCATGGCCTCCATCCCTGGGAGATCCTCCTTTCAGAGGCTCAGGAGAGGATGACCCTCGCTGTGTCTCCCTCTAAGATTGACGCCTTTCTTGGGTTGGCAAGAAAGATGGATGTGGAGGCCACTGTCCTCGGAACCTTTACCGCTTCAAAGAATTTTCATATCCTCCATCGGGGGAAGACCGTTGCCTGCCTCGATATGGATTTCCTCCACGACGGGCTTCCCAGGATGGAGCTTCGGGCAAGATGGAAGAGACCCGTTTATGAAGAACCCTCTTTCCCGGAACCTCAAGATCTCACTTTAACACTGAAGTCAATGCTCTCCCGTCTCAATATCGCAAGCAAAGAGTCGATGATCCGCCAGTACGACCACGAGGTTCAGGGAGGGACTGTGGTCAAACCTCTGGTGGGCCGTTTCAACGACGGTCCAAGCGATGCCGCTGTGTTGAGACCTGTCCTCACCTCTTTTGAAGGGATAGTGATCTCCAACGGGATCTGTCCCCGATACAGTGATATTGACACCTATGCCATGGTGGCCTGTGCCATCGATGAAGCCATCCGGAACAATATCGCAGTGGGTGGAAATCCCGATCGGATGGCAGGCCTCGATAACTTCTGCTGGCCTGATCCGGTCCGATCGGAGAAGACACCCGACGGAGAATATAAACTGGCACAACTCGTTCGTGCCAATCAGGCCCTCTTCGACTACTGCAAGGGCTTTGGGATGCCCTTGATCTCAGGCAAAGACAGCATGAAGAATGACACTCTCATAGGAGGCACAAAGATCTCCATCCCTCCCACTGTCCTCATCTCGGCCCTGGGCAAGATCGACGATGTCAGAAAAGCGATCACCATGGATGCAAAAAAACCCGGTGATCTCGTCTATGTCCTCGGAGAAACACTCGAAGAGCTGGGAGGATCGGAATATTTTGCATTGAAAGGCTTCATCGGCAATCGGGTTCCTGCAGTGAATATGGAAAAAGCCCGTCTGCTTTACCATAAAGTTTACCAGGCCATCCAGGAAGGTTTGATCCGGTCTTGTCACGACTGCTCGGATGGCGGCTTAGGGATCGCCCTCGCGGAGACAGCCTTTGCAGGCGGCTTTGGAATGGAGATCGATTTAAAAAAGGTTCCCCGATCCGGAGTGGACCGGAATGATTTTCTTCTCTTCTCCGAATCGCAAAGCCGTTTCGTCGTGACGATCGATCCGTTGAAGAAGAAGGCTTTCGAGGCACTTCTTGGCAATACCGTTTATGGAGAAATTGGAGTAGTTGCAGAGGGCGATGCAATTCGAATCACAGGCCTGAAGGGAAGAATGGTCATTGAGGCAAATATCTTCGATCTCAAAGAGGCCTGGCAAAAACCCTTAAGATTTTAAAGGCTTACCATTGTTGCCAAGCACCATTTCTAAAGACTTGACAAGTAGTTAAAAGTTTTAATACGATACCATTGTTTCGAACAGAAAAGTGGTGGTATCTTTTCAGAATCTTGTATGATATTTGTAGATTTTTAAAAAAAAGGGGGGAGGTGATAAACCTTGTTCATGGATAGGCAATTGGCAGGATTGAGCCTATAGGGGGAAATTAGTTATTGTTTTTAAAGGCATATCAAAAGAGGAGGTATATGATTATGAAAGGAAAATGGATTGTTGCAATAGTTGTTATTTTGGTGATAGCAGGAATTATTTACTATGCTACGAAGCCGAAGGTTGTTCCTCCTTTGATCGTTGATAAGGTTGGTGTAGTACAGATCAAGAAAGGCGAACCCATCCACATCGCCTGCTGGATGGTCGTCGCAGGCCCCGATGCTTCATTGGGAACCGATACCAAACGAGGTGTCGAGCTTGCCATTGAAGATAAGGGCGGAAAGATTCTCGGCTTCGCCGTTAAACTGTCAGTCCAGGACACCGGTTGTAACGCCGAGGGTGGACAGGCCGCGGCAACCAAATTGGCGGCTGACCCGACGATCGTGGCCGCAATCGGCTCAAACTGTTCAAGCGAGGCGAAACCCGGCGCCCCCATCCTCTGGAAGGCCGGCATTGCAACAGTATCACCTTCAAATACCGCGCCCTTCCTGACAGACCCGAAACGCGGGCCCGAGTATGATGGCTATCTTCGCACCGCTCACAACGATAAGGTTCAGGGAGCCGTAGCCGCAGAATATGCCATCAACCAATTGAAGGTCAAAAATGCCGCCACCATCCATGACGGAAGCCCCTATGCCGAACAGCTTCAGGCCGTCTTTGCCGAGAACTTCAAAAAATTAGGTGGCACGATCACTTCCCAGGAAGCCGTTGCTCCAACCGATACGGACATGCGGCCCGTGCTGACAAAGATTGCCACAGGCAAACCCGATATTATCTACTATCCCATCTTCATTGCAGCGGGTGGGCACATCACCCGGCAGGTGAAAGAAGTAAGGGGGTTGGAGAAAGTCAAATTGATGAGCGCAGATGGAACTTTCTCGCCCGACTTCATTAAAGCCGCAGGGGATACGGCCGTTGGAATGTACCACTCCAGTCCGGACTTCTCCGCTTTTGGCGCAGGCTACAAGACCTTCCTTGAAAAACATCAGAAGAAGTACGGTGAAAAACCGATCGCTCCTTTCCATGCCCATGGTTATGATGCGGCGATGATCGTCTTTGCCGCCATTGAGAGGGTGGCTAAGACGGCTCCGGATGGCACGCTCCATATCGGCCGTCAGCAACTCCGGGATGCCCTCTTCGCAACCAAAAACTTCAAGGGGTTGACCGGAAATCTCACCTGCACAGAGACCGGGGACTGCGCCGACCCGATGATCGCCATCTATCAGATGACAGCCGATAATGTGAAGAAGCTGGCGATTCCGGAAAAGCCCATCTGGTCACCCGCAGTCGCAGCGCCAGCTATACCGACTCCTGCTAAGGAAGCCCCTAAGAAGAAATAACCAAATTGCTCTAAGAACGGTGGTATCCCCTCACCCCGCTCTCTCCCCCCGCCTACCGGCAGGCAGGCGATGGGGAGAGGGGATGGGTGAGGGGCAAATTGTCTAATTACTTATTTGTGCCGGTGTCGTAAAAAATACGGAAAACCCTTATGCTGAAACGCTGGATGGAAAGAATTACCCCCACCGATGTGGTCATGTGGTTAATCGGAGGGGCGATTTTACTGATGATCTTCTGGGGCTCCACAGCCACTCTAACCGCAAAAACATACACTGTTTACCACTGGTTCGACTTCATCATCTTCGGCCTGGCTCAGGGAAGCATCTATGCCTTAATCGCCATGGGCTAC
>JASEIE010000156.1 GCA_030024065.1 Thermodesulfobacteriota bacterium | reverse complement strand
CGGGTAACTTATGTTCTCTTTGCCAGGAGGAACACTATCGATCTGGGCTATGAATTAAAATCGAACATCGCCCTTCACTACCAGATTACCGAAAAAACCGACATCAAGTAAAAGGATATGTTGACCTTTATCATTAGAAGAACCTTCATTGCCATCCCCACGTTATGGATCACCCTTACCGTGATTTTCCTCCTGGTAAGGGTGATCCCAGGCGATCCTGCTTCAGTCATTATGGGAAGTTACATATCCGAGGAGAATCTCAAGGTTCTGAAAAAACAGATGGGGCTCGATCAACCCTTGATCGTGCAGTATCTCCATTACCTCCGTGATTTTTCTCGTCTCAATTTTGGCAAATCTTTAATCACTGGTGCACCCGTGATCCAAGAGATCAAGACGGCCCTTCCCCATACCTTGGAGTTAACCTTCGGAGGCATCTTCATCGGAATCGTCACGGGGATTCCCTTGGGGTTGCTTCTCGCCCTTAAAAGAAATAGTCTCGTCGACTATTTGGGAAGATTCTTCTCCCTCGGAGGTATCTCTTTTCCTGTCTTTTATACGGCCATCTTGTTAATGCTGATCTTCAGCATTAAACTGGACCTTTTCCCGACCATGGGCGTGGGCAAGGAAGGAGACTTTGGCAGCCGCATTCATCACCTGATCCTTCCGTCCCTCACCTTGGGACTGCTGATGATGTCTTATCTGACGAGGATCACCCGATCCGCCACCCTCGATGTCCTTAACGAGGACTACGTCCGAACCGCCTATGCCAAAGGGCTGAGGGAAAAAAAGGTCATTTTTAAACATATATTTAAAAATGCATCGATCCCCGTGGTAACTGTCTTGGGCATTTATACAGGTATTTTAATCGGTTCCTCGGTGGTCACAGAAATTATTTTCCACCGGCCAGGGTTGGGAAGCCTCATTGTCGGCGCGATGCTAAACCGGGACTATATTGTGATTACGTCCGTCATGACCCTTTATGCAGCGATCGTCATTCTGATCAATCTCATCACGGACTTGAGCTATGCTCTCATCGATCCGAGAGTGCGACTCTCGTAACCATTGCCATGAACAGTGACGTCCGTCAGAAAATTATTAGGACCTTTCTCAATAACAAAACGGCGCCCGTAGGCTTTTGCATATCGGTTCTGGTGATTGCCGCTTGTTTGTCCGCACCCCTCCTCCCTATCCAGGATCCCATTGACCATTCCATGGTGAATCGCTTTCGACCCCCGAGCAGCCAATATCTTCTCGGCACAGATAACCTGGGACGGGATGTCTTGAGCAGAATGATTTGGGGCGGCAGGCTCAGTCTCCTTGTGGGTGTGCTTTCCGTTTCCTTCGCGATGGTTTTAGGGACGATGATCGGATTGATTGCAGGCTATAAGGGAGGGATGATTGACTCCATCATCATGCGTGTCATCGATGTCATGATGTGTTTTCCGATTCTCATCCTGGGGATCCTGCTGGTGGCTGCTCTTGGACAGGGGTTGAGCAGCCTCATCGTAGCCATCGGGATAGCTGTAACCCCCCGTTTTGCACGCCTCTGCAGGGGCTCTGTGGTGAGTGTGAGGGAGAATGATTTTGTTGAAGCCGCACGATCCATGGGGATGAGTGATATGAGGATCATGTTCCGTCATATCTTACCGAATATCATGGGAAGTATAATCGTCATGGGCTCCCTTTGGGTTGGAGCAGTGATCATCACAGAGGCGAGTCTGAGTTTCATTGGTTTGGGTGTGCCGCCTCCTGCACCCAGCTGGGGTCGGATGGTTCGGGAAGGAATGGAATTTCTGAGTCACGCCCCCTGGGTGGGTTTATACAGTGGCTTGGCCATTTTTCTCACCGTGATCGGCTTTAATTTGTTAGGCGACGGTTTAAGGGATATTTTGGATCCCAAACTTAGACGATAAATTTTTATTTTTATTCCTTCTGTGCTTAAGCGAGTTTTCATCATCGCCGAATGAGGCACCCGCCTATTCTGGTTTAAAATATAACCATGGGAAAAGAACAAAAAGAGGTCATCAAGGTAACCCATCTCAGGACAGAATTTCACCTTCCAGAAGGGTTCGTTCGAGCAGTCAATAATATCAATTTTACGATTCATTCCGGAGAGACCTTGGGTCTGGTTGGCGAATCAGGCTGCGGAAAAAGCGTCACAGCCCTCTCGATGATAAGGCTCATTCCGGACCCTCCTGGAAAGATTGTAAGCGGGGAGATCCTGTTTGAGGGGATGGATTTACTCCAATTACCTAAAAACAGGATGCAGAAGATTAGGGGGAGCAAGATTGCCATGATTTTTCAGGAACCCACGACGTCACTTAATCCCCTTTTCACAATTGGAAATCAAATCTCGGAAGTCTATACCGAGCACATGGGATATAACGATAAAAAGGCTTGGGACAGGTCCGTGGAAATCATGAAGCAGGTGGGTATCCCCTCTCCGAAGCAACGGGCTCACGAATATATCCATCAATTCAGTGGGGGTATGCGGCAGAGGGCAATGATTGCCATGGCCCTCGCCTGTAATCCAAGCCTACTGATTGCCGATGAACCAACGACAGCGGTTGACGTAACCATTCAGGCTCAGGTCCTGGAACTCATGAGAGACCTACAGGATAAATCGGGAATGGGCATCCTCCTGATCACCCATAATCTCGGCGTCGTTGCAGAAATGTGTCACCGAGTGATCGTTATGTATGTGGGACAGGCTGTGGAGGAGGCGGATGGAGACGCCATTTTTGATGAGCCGCTCCATCCCTATACACGAGGCCTGATTGGGTCCATTCCATTTCCTGGCCGAAAATCTCTCATGGGTAAAAAAACATTGGAAGAGATCCCGGGGATGGTGCCAAGTATGTTTGATCTTCCGAAAGGGTGTGTCTTTCAACCCAGGTGCCATGAGGCAAAGGATGTCTGTGAGGAGCAGGTACCGAAATTTGTTGAAGTCAAGAAGAGCCATAGCGTTGCGTGTTGGATGGCCCATTCTTGAATGGATCGGTCATGCAAGAAGAATACATTTTAGAAATAAATGACCTTGTCAAGCATTTTCCTATTCGTAAGGGTATCTTCAGGAAAACGGTAGGATTTGTTCACGCGGTCAATGGGGTCTCTTTTAAAATCAAAAAGGGCGAATCCTTAGGCCTTGTTGGAGAATCTGGATGCGGGAAGACCACCATGGGAAAATGTATTCTTTTTTTACACAAGCCTTCCGGAGGTGAGATCCTCTTTGAGGGAATCCGTCTGAGCCAATTAGATCAAAAAAGCCTGAAAAAGATTCGGCCAAGGTTTCAAATGGTCTTTCAAGATCCCTATTCGACATTGAATCCACGCATGTCTGTTGAGGCTATGTTAAACGAGCCTTTAAAATTATATACGGCCATGACCTCCCACGAAAGAAAAAAAAGGATCTTTGAGATTTTGGAGACTGTGGGACTCAGACCTGAACATAGCCCTAGATATCCTCACGAATTTTCGGGAGGCCAGAGACAACGATTAGGAATTGCCAGGGCCCTTGCCCTTAATCCCTCCCTGATCATATGCGATGAACCCGTATCGGCTCTTGATGTCAGTATTCAAGCTCAAATTCTCAATCTCCTTGAGAAGCTGAAGACGGTATTTGGCCTGAGTTATCTCTTCATCTCTCATGATATTGGCGTTGTGGAACATATTTGTGACCGGATTGCAATCATGTATTTGGGGAAAATCGTCGAGCTCGCAGAGGATACCCAAATTTGCCAAAATCCCCAGCATCCTTATACGAGAGCCCTTATGACATCGATTCCGATCCCCCGATCGGGATCGAGAGGAAAATTAAGAGCTCCTTTAACGGGCGATGTCCCTAGCCCGATTCAATTACCCTCAGGATGCTTTTTTCACCCTCGATGCCCACAGGCGCTTGATCGTTGCCGGCAAGAATCGCCGAATCTCGTAACCCTAACGGATGGCCGGCAAATTGCCTGTCATCTTTTCGGCTCATAAAATGGGACGAAACAGATTTTAATGATGCAGGAGTTTCTGAAAATTTAAGATACCCTTTTAGAAGGAGGAAAAATGGACCCAAAAACAGTAACAATCATTGGTGCAGGAAATGGCGGATTTGCAATGGCAGCCGATTTAACCTTATCAGGTTGGAATATTCAGCTCTTCGAGCTGCTTCGTTTTAAAGAAAATATCACCCCCCTGTTGAAGGAAGGAGGCATTCACATTACAGGAGCTGCAAATACCGGTTTTGCAAAATTGGGAAAGATCACCTCAGACATTAAAGAAGCAGTTGAAAATGCCTCCTGCCTCATGGTAAATATGGTATCATTAGCTCATGAAGAGATTGCAGAACTTCTGGCTCCCGTGGTCCGAGAGGATCAGACCCTTTTTGTTCTTCCTGGCAATGCGGGAAGTTTGGTATTTACAAAGGTCTTTCGGGAAAAAGGAACAAAAATTAAAGCCCCTATTGCAGAAGTGCTGACGCTACCTTATGGATGTAGAAAAACGAGCCCGATGAGTGTCAATGTCTCGCGGCTCCTTGGGAAAATTCCATTAGCGGCCTTTCCGGCGAGAGACAATAAAAAGGTTCTAACTCTTTTCCAGCAATTCTATCCGAAGACCTTTCTTATGAACAATGTCCTGGAAGTGGCGATCAATAACCCGAATATCGTTCTTCACCCTGCACCTTCCATGTTAAACATGGCCCGCATCGAGCATAGCAAGGGGGACTTTGGGCTCTATCAGGAGGGGTTTTCAGCATCCGTCATGAAAGTCATGGAGGGTTTGGACAGGGAAATGATGGCCGTTCAAAAGGGCTTAGGACTTCCCATTCGTTCCTATAAACAACTCTTTGAAGAGCGTTATGAAAAATCTTTTGACGAACAATTTGGATTTATGCGGAAAGCAGGGAACCGGGGACCTTTTGATGTGAAAACGAGATATATTACAGAGGACGTTCCGGTGGGAATGGTTTTAATCGCCTCTCTTGGGAGATGGCTTGGCGTTCCGACGCCGACCTTCGATGCAACAATTCAATTCTGTGGTTTAATGAATGAAACAGATTATTGGAAGGAAGGGAGAACATTGGAGCGGTTAGGTCTCGCAACGATGAACCCTGATCAGTTGAGAAGGTATTTAAGTGAAGGAGAATTATAGACAGAAAGGACCTCTGAGATGTCAACACCAACTCACGAGTTGAACGATACTGTCACCCATCTGCTTGCACAATTTGTGGTGGATCTTCATTATGAGGATATCCCTAAGAATGTCATCGAATTCACGAAGGTCTGCGTTTTGGACTTGTTCGGATCTGCCTTTGCTGCCATTGGAACCCCTATTTTACTTGCTGCCAGGAATTTTTCAGAGGAAGCCCTTGGACATGGAGCGGTCACTCGCTGGGATACGGGAGAGAAGACCTCTATCGTGGGAGCCACATGGGTAAACAGTGTTTTGGCGAGTGCCATTGATATCGATGATGGACATCGGTTAGCTATCGGCCATCCAGGTTCGGTCATTATCCCCCCAACGATTGCGATGGCCGAACATGAGCATGCTCATGGAAAACAACTCTTGGAAGCCGTCATTGCAGGCTATGAAGTTGCGATCCGGCTGAGTCATTCCCGAGATCCCCTACAGATCGAAAATGTAACCACAGGCGGATGGGGAGGATTCGGAGCTGCTATAGCCGCAGGTAAACTGATCTTGAATACTGCCTCAGAAATAGAAAATACACTGGGTTTAGTGGCCATGTACGGTCCCCGACTCCCAGGGACATTCCCAGGGGGCCGGAGGATGGTGAAGGAGGGAATCTCCTGGGCTGCCGTGGTAGGAGTGTCCTCTGCCCTATTAGCTCGTTCTGGGTTTATGGGTCCACAAAACGTATTCGATTACCTTCCCCTCTACCATCCACAAAAGATCTTCCAGGGGCTGGGGAAAGATTTTCTTATCTTAAAGACCTATTTTAAGAGATATCCCTGCTGCCGCTGGCTACACCCCATCATCGAAAGCCTTCTCGAACTCATGAAGGAAGGAGCTTTTCAACCGTCTCATATCAAAACCATTCATATCCAAACTTTTTCCAGGGCCTTTACCCTACCCAACCGGATCCATCCACAGACCCTAGAGGAGGCTCAGTTCAGCATTCCTTTCTGCAGCGCCCTCGCTATGATGAAGAGTGAGGAGGGATTTTATCACATCAGGATGGAGAACCTGGACGACCCCAGAGTGATTCAACTTGCAGAGAAGGTTCATCTCGAACATCAGCCTATCTTCGACGAATCCTTTCCTGAAAAGATTTTCTCAAAAATTACGGTCGAGACTTCAAATGGGAAGGTTGAAAAGTTGGTCTCCTCGGTGAAGGGGGATTCGGACAATCCCTTGACCGAACAGGAATTGGAGGATAAATATTTCCATTATGCATTGCCTGTTCTTGGGGGTAAAAAGGCCTCTCTTTTGAAAGATTACGTAAAGAACCTGGAGGAAGTCTCCATAGAGGATCTCATGAGAACTCTGGACGATCCTAAAAGGGCATCCACATGACGCACTACCGATTAGGGGTGGATGTTGGAGGAACATTTACCGATTTGGTCTTAATCGACTCGGGGGAAAGAATCTTCTATACCAAAGTTCACTCCACTCCCCAAGACCAGACCATCGGTGTTTTAGATGGGATCAAAACAATAATTGAACAATACGGAGATCAACCAGACTTGATCGATCAGATTGTTCATGGAACAACTGCTGCCACTAACGCATTACTTAAAAGAAAAGGGTCAAAACCTCCTCTTTTGACTACTGAAGGTTTCAATGACTTCCTTTACACAGGGCGCCAAACTAAATCCGAATTATATTAGAAATTAAGGTTCACTTAGAAAAAAGACATGATCCTGACAGGTCACCAACCACCATGAAAATTTTTTTATCTACGCAAATATCTTATTACAAGGAGCTTTTATGTATGGTTTTTTTAACAAGATTTTAAGGATTAATCTAAAGACCAGGACTTTTCGGGAGGAGACGGTTCAGGATTCGGTTTATGAAACCTATCTGGGTGGAAAAGGACTCGGCACATATCTTCTCATAAAGGAAAATCCTCCTGGCGTCGATCCACTTTCTCCAAGTAATAAGCTCATCTTCTGCACTGGCCCGATCACCAATACACGAATCTACGGCTCCTGCCGGCATGGCGTTTTCACCAAATCTCCCCTGACCGGAATCTATTCGGAATCCTATTCAGGCGGAAAAGTGGCGGAACCCATGAGCCGGACAGGCTACGACGCCTTCATCTTCGAGGAAGCATCCGAAGAACCGGTCTGGATTGAAATTTCCGATCAGGCCGTGCGCTTTCATGACGCGAAAGATCTCTGGGGAAAAGATACCTATTTTACAGAGGATGAGGTTTTAAAGAGAACCAATAAAAAGGGGGCAGGCGCTCTGGTTATTGGTCCTGCGGGTGAAAATCTCGTCCGATATGCTGTCATTGAAAACGATTACTGGCGATCCCTTGGAAGGACCGGCGTGGGCGCTGTGATGGGATCAAAGAAGGTCAAGGCTATTGTCTTCCATGGGGAGAAGAAGCGGGAGATCGCCTATCCTGATCGGATCGAGCAGTTTGCCAGGGAAACTTTAGAGCGAGGGAAAGATAACTCAGGGGTTCAAAACTACAAAAAGTTTGGAACTCCCATGCTGGTAGCAATGAATAATGCAGTGGGAGGGTTTCCTTCTAAATATTGGCACCTCGGAACCTTTGATGGATGGGAAAAAATCAGCGCCGAATCCCTTCTGGAACGCTGTCAGGTCAGACCAACGGCCTGTCTCCGTTGCTTTATTGCCTGCGGGAATTTAAGTGAGATCAGAGAGGGAAGGCATAAGGGCTTGAAAATCGAAGGGCCGGAATATGAGACGATCTATGCATTTGGTGGCCTCTGCATGATCCACGAGATCGAGGAGATTGCTTATCTCAATGATATTTGCGATCGTCTTGGCATGGATACCATCTCTGCAGGAAGCCTCTGTGCCTTTGCCATGGAGGCATCGGAGATGGGACGGATTCAAGAGAGAATTTCCTGGGGCGATGTGGATAGGATCGCTCAACTCCTCCATGATATTTCATCAAGGAATGGAATCGGAGCAATCCTGGCAGAAGGCATAAGACATGCTGCAAAAGCCTGGGAGATGGAAGATGTCGCCATCCATGTAAAGGGCCTTGATCCTGCGGGTTACGAACCGAGAGTCCTCAAAGGAATGGGGCTTGCCAATGCTACTTCCGATCGTGGGGCTTGTCATTTAAGGGCAACCTTCTATAAAGCAGAGCTCGCTGGGATGATCCCAATGGATCAGATGGAAGGAAAAGCAAAGCTCTTCCTCGAATTCGAAGATCGGTTTAACATCCATGATTCCCTCATTTTGTGCCGGTTTTATCGTGACCTCTACTGGGACTGGAGTTACCTTTCAACAATCGTCGAGATGACCACGGGTCTTAAATTGGATGAGGCAGGGTTGAGAAAGATTTCCTCCTCGATCCAGAATGAGGCCAGGAGGTTTAACCTCCGTGAGGGAATGACTCCAAAGGATGATACCCTTCCGAAACGATTTTTTGATGAACCCCTCGGTAAAGACGGAAAAACGATCCGGAGGGAAGACCTCCGGAGGATGCTCCAGGATTACTATGCCTTGCGAGGCTGGAGCCCTGAGGGAATTCCACGATAGGCCCTTATGGAATCGATATCGACAAAAGATTGGCGATGATTTTTGAAAACCAAATGGTAGCCGAAGGCTTTAGCCTGCGTATCTGCCTCCAATGTAACACCGACCCTGAAACGCAACCTAAAGGGTGCGGCTACAAGGAAATAACTGCTTGAAGGGGTCACCTATTCCGGGCGAAGTCTCGGACGAGGCG
>JASEIE010000155.1 GCA_030024065.1 Thermodesulfobacteriota bacterium | reverse complement strand
CGACAACATAGATCCATATACTTACAAGATCTACAAAGTTTCAATCCACGCTCCCGCGCAGGGAGCGACAGGCGGCCCGGGGAGAATAATCCTCTCCTATTTGTTTCAATCCACGCTCCCGCGCAGGGAGCGACATTCTTGTATTTGATAAGTATTCCAATTTATTATTGTTTCAATCCACGCTCCCGCGCAGGGAGCGACCGCTTATAAATAACTCTTTGCTTTATAAGCAATATTCTCACAAAATCCGCGTATCTCGTCCGAATTGCCCACGACCATATTCTGTTGTCAAAGAGCAATCTTGATAAATATTGTAATTTCTATGAGTTGCATCATCTGCGAACCCCTCTGAGAATTCATGTTCACTTCCGGTTCGCAGTGCACATTCAGACGATCAACGGCCCCTCCTGATCAATCGTTTTCTTTGCACCGATATGCTCAACCCGGCGCCGCCAGTTAGAGCCGAGATAATAGAATCGCAGACTGTCCACTTCCTGATCAATCTCATCAATAAGTCGCTGCTTCAGAACGGCCCATTGAGCAGGGTCCACAATGCATTCAAAAACAGAAAACTGAACCCTCTGCCCATAGTCTTTACATGCCTTTGCCACACGATTCAAACGACGGGGCCCTTTCGGATCCATTGTGGAGACGTCGTAACTGACCAATACAAACATTACCCCCTCCTTACTTCCAGATAAAGGGTGGATAACCGTCCAGATCTCCCCGCAAGTAACGCGCCATCAGCATGGCCTGGATGTGGAACAACATCCCGATCATCACCTTTTCATCAAGAAAGGGATGTGTTATCTCCTCCTGTTTTCGTTCCTGATAGGCCACAAGAACAGTCTTCCTTGTATCGTCATTCATGACTACCGCACCGGAATCCATCTTCTTAAAACCCTTATCCTGAACCTGCTGGAGATTGATTAATGACAGGGTCAGGCGATCAGCAATATAGGGCCTGAATTCCTCCATCAGATCGAGAGCAAGCCCTGGCCTTCCTGGGCGATCCCTGTGAAGAAATCCAACGGCAGGGTCCAGTCCCACCGATTCCAAAGCCGACCGTACATCGTGCATGAGAAGGGTGTATATGAAAGACAGAAGGCAGTTCACGTTGTCAAGCGGGGGACGTCGGTTTCGCTCGTCGAAGCGAAAAGCCTCCTTCTGGGCAACGATCAGATGATCGAACACATTAAAATAGATGTGAGCGGAGTCTCCCTCAATCCCCCGCAACACATCCAGGGGTTGATCCTGATCAAATATTTCGAGTTGGTGATTCAACCGCATGACGGCATGACGCACCTCATCTTCTTTTATTTTGCTTGCGTGGTCCCGCAGCGCTCGTTGCAAAACAGTACGGCAATTGGTGATCTTTCCTGTGAGAATAAACTTAGCAACCTCTGCCGAAAATTTCAGATCATCCGCCTTGCGGTATTGTTCCCGACGGAGAAGGACATTTCCCGAAACAGGTCCCTGGACTCTGGCCAGAAATCTGCCGTGTTCCGATAGGAAGCTTATTGCCACATTATTCTCTGCGCAGAACCCCATCAGATAAGGGCTACAGGAGACATTGCCAAAGCAGACAATCCCACCGATGGTATGAACCGGCACACGGAGTTTGATTTCTCCATCCGCTTTGACAACAACCGTCTCTCCCTCCTTGGAGAGATAGGCTCCCTGTGTGGTCACAAAAAGGGTGTTAAGGTGTTTTTTCATGTTGTCTCGATCATTTGTGTCAGATAGCGTTTTACCGATGGTTTCTTCCCGATTGCTTTCGGTAGACATTCTCTAATCAGAGAACAGCTTTCGCAACGTTTCTCATAAACCGGAGGGGGCGTTTTCCCGGAAGTTATCAGTTGGTGTGTCCGTTTGGCTGTCTCCTCTGTTTCTTTTCTAAGACTATCATTGAAGGAGACATCAAAACGCCTCCGTGTCCGGCCATAAAATATGGCCCCGCTGGGGACGGAAACCGATAGCATTTCTTCCAGACATATTGCCTGGGCACAAAGCTGGATCATGTCACAGTGGTCGAGCTTTGGTTTGCCGCGCTTATACTCCACGGGAAAAGGTTGCCAGGTATTTTTATTGAGACGATGGAACTCAACCACATCGGCCCTGCCAATCAGACCAAGTCTCAGAGAACGAAGGGGAACGCCATATTCAATCCGAACGTTCCCCCTGGATTCCCGGTCCTGCTCGTGAACCCGCTCATGCATAATCCGGCCTTCAGCCGTCATGCGATTTTCATCCCAGATTTGCTCGATATGGATGAGGGCGCATTGCCTTGGGCAAAAGGCAAAATGCTGTAAGGCGGAAAGCATGATGAGGGCGTCTTCAGTAAAAAAATATGTCTTATAAGTCATATACGACCTATTTTTCTTTTTTGCGCATCTGTGACCGGGTACGATAGAGTTTTTCCGTAAAGCCACCCTCTTTCAAAAACTCCTTTTCCAAAGCCCGCAATTGTTGGTCAAGCAGGTAATTTGTCTGGTGAATTAAACAGATCGCCGCATTAGCGGCGACTTCAGGCTCTTGTTTTTCAAAATAGGTCTTGTAAGTCGTATAAGACCTATCGCTCGCATACGCGAGCTTTCTGACTTCTTTCGCTTTGGCGTGGTCTTTCGACCACAGGGGTAGCCCTCGCTGGCGCAGATAGTCCTGAAAATCAACCAGCAACTCCTCAAGGCTCGCTCGTGCCACACCAATAAGCTTGAGTTCGGTCTTTTTGGAAGTGCCTGAGGCCATGCTGCCTTCGGCAATATTTTGCTTCCCGCTACGGGCCGCCTGCACCATCTGGTCATGGGTGCGGGAGCGGCGATCAATGAAGCGGCCGCAAAATACTGCTGTGGCGTCAAAAACAATCTCCGCCATCCGGTAAGATTGAAGCTCGCGATACCCGCCATGGGGCGGGATGAGGCGGGAAAGGTCTTTTGGGTCAGTCATTTCTTTATATCTTCTCCTCTACGGTAATACCTGCAGGAACAGCCCCCCTCTCGATTTCAACTACATAATCCGAAAAAGCCCTGGCGGGTTTGGTTTCATCTGCACTTCTTTTCACCTTGACCAGTTCAAAAAGTTTGTGGGCTGGTGCATTGCCGAGGGCTGAGTCGTGC
Organism: Thermodesulfobacteriota bacterium; assembly: GCA_030024065.1. Next base: position 5,788 of record JASEIE010000155.1, on the reverse strand, counting down.
TTAAAGGCGATCAGCTTTTGCGCTGACATTAGACCACGTGCTGCAGATCGGTCATGTTCAAACATTTGTGTCAATGATATCCAAAGCAAATCAAGATCATTTTCGGTAAATCCAGTTTGTGCTGCTAATTGAGGGGAGACAAATCCATGCGCACGGTAAAGACCATAGGGAATAGTGTTTTTCTGTCCGAATTGACCAGAACCGGCCTTTTCGCCTTCATCAGTTTGCACTGCTTCCTTGCGTGTATCGGATACATTTGTCAGGGCAACACGGGTAATTGAGTGCTCCAGCAATAAAATAGGATCGACGGAGCGACCAAATGTTATCTGGACAGGGCCACGAACCTGCCCACAATTCCATTGTGGTTTCTTGGCCTTTGCATCAATCAGCTCTTTATATTTTTCCTTATCTTCTCCCTCGATTTTTCCTGTCGACATCACTGCGCCGAAAGTCCTCACATCATAAAATTGCTTACACATCCACATACGTGCCTCCTCATTAGGTTGATCGCCTGCTTTTACTCCTCTATCCTTTAACTCTTTATAAGCATGGCGTTGCTCATTGGCCAAGATTCCACGTTCTTTAACATAAATATCGTATCGTGGTTCAGCAGAGTCTCCATCGGCGGTGCGCTTTGCCAAAGTAACAAAGTTACGAATCTTTCGCTTAAGACAAACGTCTGTAACTATACCGTGTCCGGTCTCCGGGTCAATGCGGGGCTGATTTCCCGCATCCGGGTCACCATTGGGGTTGCCGTCCTTAACGTCAAAGAGATACACAAAGTCATAACGATTATTGATTATTTTCTTTGTTTCAGTCATGGTCATCCCTCCTGTTTAGTTGTTTTGGTGGAGCTTGGAAACAAATCCTGACGTTGATGGTAATAGCCAAGTGCAAAAACACCTTGCTCTTCAAGTGTAAGTGTTGACGGAAAAGCATTTTTAGGAGTAAGCGGGGACAATATTTCCTGGATAAGTTTTTCATAGAAAGGCGCATCATCACGTTTTGCCAGGTGGTGCGGAGCTTTCCGTAAAAGTTGGGCGAACACAACAACGGGAGTTGCCGATGCTGATCCATAATAACGGTTTCTAATTGTCGTGTTTGCCCCAGTGGCAACTTTTTGCAGCCTTTCCAGAACAGCGAAAAGCCTTCCCAGCCGGTAAGCTGTGCTATTGCATTCTTTATCAAGCATAATTTTCACCTCCGGTATATTATTTGGCACTTGGTTAAATCGTTTTCCGCGCACCAAAAACGCCTTGATAAGCGCGGCACGTTCCGGCGTTACGTTTTGCCGTTCGTTACCCTGTTCGGCACATGTTCTACGAATCACAGCGTCCAAGATTATCCTTGGATAAGGATACCCTTTCACTATTGCTTCAAACATATCTTTGGCAAGGTTAGGATGAATTTGTTTATCGGGATTATCCACTTTTGAGGAAACGGTTGATCGCAATAAACGTTTCAGGGGTGATAATTGGCCATCGGCATTACTTGGATACACAATCTTCAAGTCCTCGAAATGCTGTCTCACATTTGCAGCGACATCCTTGACAGTGGACTCAAACCAGCCGCGGATTGTTGCGCGGCCTTGAGCACCGGAAAGAGTCAATGCATAGAAAGCGGTTGGATTATCCAAGGGAACGTGCCGTCCTTTCCATGCAGATTCATAAACCGCTTCCACTGCTTCTGGATTTGCCTCAACAGCGTCAGAAAAGAAATTGAGAAATTCCGATTCTTCCTTACTCCAATAAACCACAATAGTATCATTGGATAACCTGACATTTCGTTTTGGCATAGGAGAACCGTCAATAGGACTTGGATAAGCTGGTGAAAGCAAGCGCTCAAGGGCTTTCCCGTAACCATCAGCTATCTTGGGGGAAATTGGTACACAAGATAAGGCTTTCAACTCATAGGATTCGAAGGCATCGGCGTTAATTGAAGTCAAAGGAACACCGCCTTTCGTATCGGCGATCGGGGGAATTCCTTTAACTGCTGGATGTAGTCTAATTGTTTGACCGACTTCTCCGCTGGCTGCGCATTGTGCTACAACTGCTTCTTCTGGCAAGACCATTTGAACCCTGAAAAAACGAATTCCTGCCCAGTAGGAGGACACCGACGGACGACTCGAAACGAGGAGGTCAACGTCGCGATCATAGATAAAACCGAACAAATCTTCATTGTGCCAGCCTTCGGGTTTCGTGATATTCAAAGTGCCACTCTCATGCTTTTGAAGTAAATCGAGCACGGCACCAATTCCCTCGTCATGACTGGTATCCTCATAAGCCTTTCCTGCCAAATCCCCAAAAAGCATATGCCTTTTCTTAGCCCTTTTTATCTTCTTTCCATCTTTTTCATCTACCGGCCAGCCAAACACGTACTCCCCTTTGTCCACAAGAAATTCCGGCCAGTCTTGTGATGTCCGCGACGAACGCACTGGAACGAGAAATTTCTTCACGTTCAGTTTCTTTCCTTTTTTCCCTTGCACGGTTTCCTTATTGGAAATAAACCCAAGAAACCGCCCCTCTTTGCCTACTTTGACCAAATAGCCAACAGATACGGGTTCATAATCAGGATTCTTTAGCAGCCCTTCTCGATCCGCAAGGTCTTTAAGTGCTCTGAGAATCATAGATGGCCTCCTTCTGAACCCTTACTAACATTACTTGTCGGTTCAAATAATGGGATGGTAATATAACCGTTAGTCAATTGAGCCTCAAAAAACTTTGGTCTGATGGGTGGGTTAAAATCCAAGTCGTGGAGCATCCAACCGAGATATTTGTTTCTTTGTTCTTCGGGCAAACGTGAAAATATCACCTCTGAACCCGGCTCGACCTTTGCCGCAAATTCTCGACACCCAAGATAAGGCTGATGGAAAGTTTGCCCTTTTTCCAGACGGCGGCGAAACATATCAATAAACTTGGGCATATTATCATCTGGCCCCCACCTAGTTGTCGAAACGAAATGAGCTTCAATAGCATAATCCACATCCCGAAGGGCAACGGTGTTCCTCTGAGCGCATTTATCACTTCCAGCCCCAGCGTAATAATGAGCCATTGGCCTCCCCTGCATTGCTTGTAAAATGTTATCGACCGATGCCCGGGACGTCACTTCGTTCCTTCGGAAGCTGACGAACCGGATAGGGGCCAAGACATGGATTTTTTCAATTACCCATGATATGGCCGGTTTCCACATGATCGCTTCCAAAATTCCCCTTGCAGCCGCAGGTGTAATTACCTCATAACTGACCCGTTCAACCTTAAATTCGGGCCGGGTAAAACATGCCAGTTCCCCTTGTACTCTCGCTTTAAATGTTGGGCTTCTTTTACACATATTCACCTCCTGACTTTATTGAATTAGGGTGTGCGGATCTGCTGCTAATGATCCTTCAATAGCCAAGCCAAAAATCCTACCGTATAAATAGGCATGGGTTGGTAGCATAACTTGTACGGCGTCTCCAATTGTTTCCAAGGCACCTGCTTGTTTGAGAATTTTGATCTGCTGGGGGTAAAGGTTGACGATAAAAGACTGAATGGCACGTAATCTATCACGGCTAATGCCGAGCCGTCTCAGATTTTCAACCCTTTTTGCTGACTCTCCAAAAGGCACGACAACAGGAACACTGCCATCATCTTCAATCATGTTGAATTTTTCTGAGACGGTTTTGAACTTGAAAGCGGCCCGTTCACTTTGAATACCTTTGGAGTCTAGTTCTTGAGTGAAATATAGTTGTCGAAAAAAGGTTTGAAAAATGTCAGGACTTAAAGGATCGAGGGAAGGATTGGCTTTATACATGCTTACTGTAACATCGTAAGCCTTCGCCGGTGTCCCGTTGGGTGGACGAGTTGGGGGCACAAAAATATGAACGAATCCCTTTCCAGTAAGCTTTCCTTCTCTATTGCAGCGACCTGCTGCTTGAGCAAGCGAATCCAGCCCGCCAAGCGCACGATAGACTATTGGGAAATCGAGATCAACACCAGCTTCCACAAGCTGTGTTGAGACAACGCGGACAATCTTCTGAGCTTTTAATGCATGACGAATTTCATCAATTACTTGTGACCGATGGGCGGCACACATCAGGGCAGACAAATGGAAAGTTCCTTCAGGGAGAAGCCGAGTCAATATCCGCGCATCTTCACGCCGATGTACGATGGCTAAAACGCGTTCATGACGACGAATATCTGCTGCCAAGGTTTCCCATGAGCATACCTCATCAATCTTTTCAGGCCAGATAATTTCGGTCCTTTTCAATATCTCAAATGTCTTTATTTGATCGGCTACAATTTCCGTTATGTGCTCAAACCCTGGAAACTTTCCTCCCATCGCGATAGAACGCTGGGCCAATGCGGGTTGCGTTGCAGTAGAAAGAACAATAGAGACACGGTAATTGCGCACCAATTCTTTCAAAAGATCAAGGATTGGGAGTAGATGGCCTGTAGGTAGGGATTGCACCTCGTCAAAAACAACAACGCTTCGGGTAATATTATGGAGCTTCCTGCAGCGAGAACTTCTGTTTGCCAATAAGCTCTCAAAAAACTGCACGCTGGTTGTCACAATAACCGGCGCATCCCAATTCTCGCATGCTAGCCTGTTGCGATAGGTTTCCTCTTCCGGATCAAGATTCGCGTGATGTTCGATGACATTTTCTTCGTTAAGTGCCAACTGGTAAACTTTGGAATTCTGTTCAATTATCGAGGCAAAGGGGATTACGATAATGATTCTTTTGATCTCATGTTTAACGGCGTGGTTTAAGGCAAAAGCCATCGTAGCCAGAGTTTTTCCTGATCCTGTGGGCGCGGAGAGGCTAAAAACCCCCTGGGCTGATAATGCTTTTTCGCGGCAAGCACGAAGCACCTCAGCGCGAACTTTGTTGACTGGGGTATCTTCTGCACCAGCGATCAGATCCTTGATAAACAGATCAAATCGTTCCTTTATTATTGTAAGGTCTTTACCAATAAATCTTTGTAATTTTTTTTCTTCTCCTGAGGGCTGATCATAAAATTTTTCCGTATCCAGAAAGTCGGCATCAACCAAAGTTGAGTAAAGCATGCGAATCCAAAATTCCTGGCTCCTGGGTATTTGGCTTTTATCACTGAGTTTCCATTCTTGAAAAAAGGCCGGTGGTATAGGAGCCTCTGGTTTTAAAATGTCAGCAGAGATGTTGGCAGAAAGCGCTGATTTAATTAAGCCGGATTTTTTTTCAAAACGTGCATCCAACTCAGTTTTGTCTCCGAGACCAGCATGGTGACCTGCAATAGCAAATGCCAACGGCCATCCTTTCTTACCGTGCTCGCGAATTGCGAATAAAGCACCCGCTGTGGAGTGATCAGGACGACGGGGTTTTGTTTCGATATGTGCATCAGGATCGGCCGATTTTCGAATTCTTTCCTGAAATTCTTCAGAATACTTGCCCAGATCGTGCCAAAGACCCGCCAGATAGGCCCAGTCGCCGGCGTTGAAGTCGTCTGCGAAGGTTCGGGCCATTTCGGCGACCTTTTTTAAATGATCTTCGAGTTTGTGCCAATCTTCAGGCGGCCTTCCTTCTCGGGAATGGGCGTAGTATTCGTTTTTCATGGTGAGATACCCCTAACTACCGAACCAGTGTCTTTTCTGCGATGGCGGCGGGATTACCGCTTTTAAAGTGAGGTGTGAAATGGAACTTATGTGCCTGGTTTTGAATTGTGAATTAAGTCAGCAACCACCTCCTTCCTAACCTCCGATCAAGAGTCGGGTAGAGGGTTCGCTTGCTATGTATGGGTAAGAGGAAATGCTCTTTCCATTTCCTTGATTGCGG
>JASEIE010000154.1 GCA_030024065.1 Thermodesulfobacteriota bacterium | reverse complement strand
CGGATCAAGTCCGGCATGACGGAAAAAGACATTTATAAACAGACTCTAATTAATCCGTCGGATATCCCAACCTTTTCCATTCGGCTCCCCTTAAATTGACTTTGTAGCCCGAATCGCCTTTTTGAATGGGGATCTCTTTTGTAAACTTGATGGCACCAAGGGGACAAACCTCTACACAGGCCTGTTTCCCTTTTGGTCCACCCTTCTCACCCCAGAAAGGAGCATCAGAGCAAAGATCACACTTGAGGGCCTTTTTCTTGTCAGGATTCCACAATGCCCGGCTTGGCTCAAATGGGCACGCCTGAACACAGGCCTTGCAGCCGATGCATTTTTTCACATCAACCGTTCTGATATTCCCATTCTTCCTGTCGACATATAATGCCTTCTCTGGGCAGGCCTCCACACAGGGAGCTTCAACACATTGCCTGCATTGAGCCATGGTGAGGTCATCAGGAAATTTAGCAAAGGAATTCTGGAGGATCTGGATTCGGGCGAAAGAAAGATTTTCTGTCCCTTCGTGCACCAGAGAACAGGCGAGCATACAGGACAGACAGCCCTGACACTTTTTGGTATCGACAAGAAGATATCCCTCGGAGGCTGGAATCGCTGCTATTGAATCATCTATCCAGATAAAATTTGAGAACATCCCCCCAAGGGTTACAGTTCCAGTAAATTTCAAGAAATCTCGGCGAGAGATTTCTCTTTTACTCCTTTTTTGCTTTTTATTTCTTTTGGAATCCACAGTTCTATCTCCCGCTTTTTCTAATAACAACACTCAGATGCTTCTGTTTATGTTTTTCATTACTTCCAATGCCTAATGATAGGATCGCGCGTTTTCTTCACGGGGTTAAGTTTCGCCTTTTTTAGTTCTAAAATAAGTTTTAACAGAGGCACTTTACCGTTGCGGGCGTAAGAAGTCCCCACATACTAATGATGAGAAAAAATAATGATGAGAACTTGCTTTGGGATGAGTCAGATATATAAAAAAGGAAGTAGTATGTCAAGAAAAAACGACCACAAGATGTGGCGGTGCCCCCCTCATCCGTTCGAGCACCAGCACCAAGCTTGGAAAGCTAAGTCGAATCCATCGCAGGAAGGCTTTCGCCCGACAATTAATCCAGATTCTCTTTCGATAGGAAAAGAGAAGATACCTTCTGTGGATTACTAATTGTAATATAGTATATCTAAGTGAATTGTTCGGTTTCTCGATTACAGGAAGTACTTGATATTCCTTTTGGCAAGGTCCGTCAGGTCAAGTTTAAATTCTCGCAGAAGATTTAGTGGAAGAGCAGGTTCTTACCTAAACCCTCTCACCCAATTTCTGAATCTTAAAGAGCTATTCCTTTAAGAACTCAAGGATAGCTTTGTCACGCGTCGTGTTCGGCCGAAATAAAATCGTATAATGATTAACTCCTTCCACATCGACCCGTTTCGCATTAGGCATTTCACGGACCATCCGCTCCGCCACATCTAAGGATAGAGGGCTAAATAATTTTACTGTATTTTTGGAGGCATGGCCCAAGCCATTCCATCGACCACTACTTCCCCATGTTGGTTAATGCAGGTCGTTCTGAATTTCGCCCGATTTTTCTCTGGGACCAGTTCCATAACCTCCACCCTGGCAGTGATGGTATCCCCAATTCTTACGGGGGCGAGAAACCTGACCTCTTGGGAAAGATAGATGGTACCATGTCCGGGGAGAATATTTCCCAGGATGGTGGAGAGGATTCCAAGAGAGAAGACCCCATGGGCAATCCTTCCTTTAAACGGCGTTTTCTCTGTATACGCCTGGTCAGTATGGATGGGATTAAAGTCTCCTATCACCCTGGCGAAGTCGCTTACAACCGTTTCGGTAACCGTCTTAGAGATCTCGGCCGTATCTCCGATTTTCAGTTCCTGAATGGATTTACCTTCGGCCATAAAATAATGCGTCCTAAATTTTTGATGATTTTATGGTTCCTGATCACCCCGACTTAGAACGATACGATAAGGATCCACCTTTTCACGAAGAAGGATGAGGGCAACGAAGCAGATGGGCGTTTTTCAGCGCCCTGCTAAAATGTAAAATGCTTCGGCAGCAGATGATTCTCTTTTAACAGGTTGATAAACTCGTAAATATCCGTTCTCAAGTCTTCTTCCCCGATGTCGAAATTTTTCTTCATTTCCGATTGAATTTCGTCAATCCCAATTCCTTCTTTCAGAAGTTTAAAGATGAACCTTCCTGTCTCATTGGTATTGAATGTCGCCCCTGAATAGGGATCGAATATAAATCCGGATTCACTGATGGCAAGATCCCTTAATCGGTTTAATGCATTTTCCTCCATCGTTCTTCCTTTTTTAGTAGATGAAACTCTCCCTCGTAGAAGACATTAGTTAGGCTGTTCCAGGGTAAAAACATATTTAAATGAGCAATTTTAATACCAAATTGAAAAATGTTTGTAACCCTTTGTATTAAAAAGGGATTTATTAGGATATCACATTTTATGATGGGAAAAATGGGAGATTTTTTGCCATTTTCTCCCCGGGTATGGCTAAAAATTGCATAATTAAGTTGGAGAAGGAGAAAAAGGATAGTGAAGTTCCATGAGAAAAAACACTTGAAAAAAAGGATGGCCTCTCCTATGATAAACAGAAAAGTTTAAGGAGGCGAGAGATGGTAAGAAGAGAATGGAAGCGTTTACTTTGGGCAGGAGTCATTCTTGTTCTTGTCACAGGAGGTTTCGGGTGCGGGGATCTCTTCTCATTTCGCACGATCCGGGAGAGGGAACCGGAGGCAGAAAAGCCGATCGTCACCTCTTATCGATTTGAGGATATCCCCTTACCTCCAGGGATGAATCTCAACAGAAAAGAATCTTTCGTATATGAAACCAGGGCAACCCGGACCGGCCTTCTTGTCTACGAAGGAAAGGGGGAGATGGAAAGATTGGCCAACTTTTTTAAGGAACAGATGCCAAACCATCAATGGAGGCTGGTGAGCAATTTCGAGCTTCACAATGTGATGCTCACCTTTATTAAAGAGGGATGGAGCAGTGTCATCTACATCCTTCCCAGGGATGATGAGACAAAGAGAATCGAAATTCGGGTGGGACCCATAGAGATCCAAATTCTTCCTCCTTCGAAAAATTGATCGTGATTGGTAATGTAAGGCTTATTAAAAATGGTGGAGAAACTTCATTTAGAATCTCCTGCGAAGGTCAATCTACGGTTGGAGATCCTCATGAAAAGGGAGGATGGATACCATGAGGTGAAGACCATCCTTCAGAAGATCAGTCTTCACGATACGCTCCACGTCTCCTTAAAGAGAGAGAGAGGGATTCGTATTACGACAGACCATCCTGACCTTCCGATCGGGAAGAGGAATCTCGTTTATCAGGCAGCTCAGTCCATTTTAAAAAGATCGGACTACAGGGAGGGGATTGATATCAAAATCGAAAAGAGAATTCCCCTTGGAGCCGGGCTCGGAGGGGGAAGCAGTAATGCGGCCACAACCCTGAAGGCCTTAAATCAACTCCTGAAGATGAACCTGATGAAAAAGGAGTTGATGGAGATGGGAAAGGAGATTGGAGCAGATGTCCCTTTCTTTCTCTTCGAGGGGGCTGCCATCGGTTCGGGAATAGGGGAGAGATTGAGAAAAATTACACTACCCAGTTTCTGGTACATCCTCATCTACCCGGATTTTGAGGTGTCAACCCGCTGGGCTTACCAAAATTCCATATTGACAAAAGTGAAATATCATTTTAATCTTCATAAGTTATTAAAAACATCAGAGGGTATTGTTCGCCTCCTTTGGAACGATTTGGAAGGCGTGGTGTCCGTGGAATATTCAGAAATCGGCACCATGAAAAGAATGCTTACCTCGGCGGGAGCAATGGGAGCTATGATGACGGGAAGTGGCCCGACTGTTTTCGGCCTCTTCTCCGAAGAGGAAAAGGCTTCGGAGGCCTATAGAAAAGTAAAAAATAGGGTTAAAGAAAGAGGCTGGACCGTAATAAAAGCCCGCAGCATCCCCTGATTTGTGAAATTCTAAATTCTAAGCACTAAATTCAAAAATAGAATCAATTTTTCAATGAAGAATTGTTTAGTGCTTAGTACTTTGAATTTAGGATTAATGCCTATTGATTTTGCTCATAATAAAAGGGGGCAACACCATGATATTACAAGTTAATTACGAATGTCGCTCAGAAAAAATATGCCAAGGAATTATCCATATATATCAGAAAGATAGTCGATTCGTTATGAGTTAAGTCAATAAGCATTTTAGGATTTATAAGGCTTAATAGATTGGGGTGTCGTCAAGCGGTAAGACACAGGTCTTTGGAACCTGGATTCGGAGGTTCGAATCCTCCCACCCCAGCCATTTTCAGAAAGTGGAAAGTAGAAATTTGGTTTACGACCTGCCACCTTCCACTTTCTACTTTCGAGCAGGAGGATTCAATGGTGAGGAGAAGGGCCGTGTTGGAGAAGGATAAGAACCTCGACTGGTTGAGGATCTTCACCGGAAATTCGAATACCGAATTGGTGGAGAAGATTACCAAACATCTGGGAACAACGATCGGGAAGTCCCTGGTGAAGAATTTCAGCGACGGAGAGATCAATGTCGAGATTAATGAGAGTGTCCGCGGGATGGATGTCTTTGTGGTCCAGTCCATCTGCTATCCCGTCAACACTAACCTGATGGAGCTTCTCATCCTGATTGATGCATTGAAAAGGGCTTCTGCCGAGAGGATTACGGCTGTTTTGCCTTACTATGGATATGCAAGGCAGGATCGAAAAGTATCTCCCCGGGCGCCCATCTCCGCAAAATTGATTGCGGACCTGATCACCACGGCAGGTGCCTCCCGGATCCTTACCGTTGATCTTCATGCAGGTCAGATCCAGGGGTTTTTTAACATTCCAGTGGATCACCTCTTTGCTGCGCCTGTGCTTCTGGATTATCTTAAGGGTTTAAAGAACGATGTTGTCATTGTGTCGCCGGATGCAGGAGGGGTGGAGAGAGCCCGGGCCTATGCAAAGCGGTTGAATACCTCTCTGGCCATCATCGATAAACGGAGGGAATCTCCCAATGTCTCGCAGGTGATGAACATCATCGGAGATGTCGAGGGCATGGTCGCTGTTCTGGTGGACGATTTGGCGGATACAGGAGGGACATTGGCCAGGGCAGCCTACGCCCTGATGGAGAAAGGGGCGAAAACGGTCTATGCCTGCTGCACCCATCCCGTCCTTTCGGGAAGGGCAGTGGAGATCCTCTCTGAGGCCCCTATCGAGGAGATCATTGTGACGGATACCATTCCACTAAGGGAGGAAGCAAAAGCCTGCCCTAAGATCAAAATATTCTCAATATCGAGTCTGCTGGCAGATGCCATTCGAAGGATCTATGAGGATGAATCGGTCAGTTGCCTGTTTGTCTAAAATATTATTCCCCTCACCCTTACCCTCTCCCCTGCCTACCGGCAGGCAGGCGCAAGGGGAGAGGGAATTCTATTTTCCCCTCCCTTGACGGGAGGGGATGGAGGGGAGGGTGAAGAAGGAGTGAATATATGGAAAGACCTTTTTTGAGAGCAGAAGTAAGAGAAGGTGTGGGAAAAGGGGTTGCGAGAAAACTGAGAACCAGAGGACTGATCCCCGCCATCTTCTATGGTTCAAAGGCCCAAACGGTTCCTCTGGTGATCGACACCAAGGAATTATCGCGGACTCTTCAGACAGAGGCTGGAGGAAATGTCTTAATCGACCTTGAAATATGGAAAGGCGACCAATCCGAGCGCAAGGTCGTGATGGTGAAGGAACTCCAGTTCGATCCCTTCCAGAAGAATGCCTTGCACTCCGACTTTTATGAAGTGGCCATGGATGTGATGGTCACGGTGGAGGTCCCCATCCATCTTACAGGAAAACCGGAAGGGACGAAGGTGGGAGGCATCCTTGATCAGATCCGGAGGGTGATTGAGGTTCAATGCCTTCCGGGAGATATCCCGAAGAGCTTCAATATCGACGTCAGTTCATTAAATATTGGTGATTCCATTCATGTCAAAGACATCCATGTAGAGAAGGCGAAGATCTTAACGGATCTTAACTTTACCATCGCTACCGTGGTGCCACCCATCGCTGAAGAGAAGAAGGTGGCAGAGGTGCCAGCAGAGGCGGTCGAAGGAGCGGAGGTAAAAGAGAAGGAGGAAAAAGAATAATCGAATGTGAAAATCATCGTGGGACTGGGAAATCCTGGTGTCCAATTTAAAGAGAGCCGGCACAATATCGGCTTTTCAGTGTTGGATCGACTCGCCAAAATCCATCATATATCCTTCTCCAACAAACGCTTCAGCGCCTTTTGCGGAATGGGTTCCATCCGTTCCCAGAAGGTCCTCCTGTTCAAACCGATGACGTTTATGAATCGGAGTGGAGAAGCGGTTAAAAAGGCGATCCATTTTTTTGAGTCCGGATTAGAAAATTTGATCATCATTCACGATGATCTGGACCTCCCGTTCGGGAGGCTCCGTTTCAAAGTGAGGGGAGGAGATGGGGGACATTTAGGGGTCCGTTCCACCATCGAGTCGTTGGGGGCAAATACCTTTCTGAGGTTGAGGGTGGGCATCGGAAGGCCTCCGAAAGGGATGGAGTCAGCAGATTACGTTTTAAGCTCTTTTGACGCGTCCGAACAACTCCTTTTAAATACAACCCTCAATCAGGCGGCTGAGGCTTTGAAAGTGATGCTTCTTGAAGGGGTACAATCTGCAATGAATCGGTTTCAGAAAAAAATCAGAACAGAGGAGGGTTAATTATGGTCTGGATTGGAGTTGCAGGGCTAACAGGGATGGTCGCTTTATTCTTTGTCGTCTACACGGCCAAAAAGGTGATGAGGCAGGACCCCGGAACACCTCAGATGGTTGCCATCTCCGATGCGGTCTATGAAGGGGCGATGGCTTTCTTAAAGAGAGAGTATAAGGCCATCAGCATCTTTGCAGTCATCGTGGCGATTCTCTTGGCCATTGGGCTGAAAGGTCAAGGATGGCATTTCTCCATCTTTACCGCGCTTTCCTACTTGGTTGGAGCGGTCTGTTCCTTGGCGGCCGGTTATGTGGGATTGAGCATCTCCACCAGGGCCAATACCCGAACAGCTCAGGGTGCTACAAAGGGGTTTAATCAAGCTATGTCCGTTGCTTTTCCAGGTGGAGCTGTGATGGGGCTGACCGTTGTAGGATTGGGCCTTTTAGCCTTTTCTGCTGTATTTCTTATTTTAGGGCACTTCGCTCCGGGTGGATTGGTGGAAAAGATGACCGAGGTGGCCGGAATCATCGCGGGTTTCAGCATGGGGGCAAGCTCCGTAGCTCTCTTTGCCAGGGTGGGAGGAGGGATTTACACCAAAGCGGCTGATGTTGGGGCAGACCTCGTGGGAAAAGTAGAGGCAGGAATCCCAGAGGATGATCCACGCAATCCAGCCACCATTGCCGATAATGTTGGAGACAATGTCGGTGATGTTGCAGGAATGGGTGCGGACCTCTACGAATCGTATATCGGTTCACTCCTCTCCGGAGTGATCATTGCTGTGAGCACCCTCTCCACGCCGGAACTAAAAATCAAGGGAGTCATCCTCTCTTTTCTCCTCTATGCCGTCGGGATCATCGCCTCCATTCTTGGTGTCTTCTTTGTGAGGACAGGTGAGAAGGCCGATCCAGGGAAGGCTCTTAACAACGGTACCATTTCCAGCGCGGTCATCTATAGTTTGGGTTCTTTTTTTTTGGTTTTGGCTATGTTCGGATGGGATCTCTCCTATTTCTTTGCAAGTTTCTCAGGAATTGTGGCGGGGATGGTGATCGGTTTTACCGCTTATTATTATACATCTGGAAAATCGGTCCAGAAACTGGCAAAGGCGAGCACCACAGGCCCAGCCACCACTATCATCCATGGGTTTGCCCTGAGCTGTCAGAGCACGGTTATCCCTCTGGTGGTCATCGGAATCTCCATCCTGATTTCCTTTAAACTGGGTGGTTTCTTCGGCATCGCCCTTGCCGCCATCGGTATGCTGGCGACAACCGGCATGGTGGTCGCCGTTGATGCCTATGGACCGATCGCAGATAATTCCGGAGGCATTGCGGAGATGGCCCATATGGGAAAGGACATTCGGAAGATCACGGATTCTCTCGATGCAGCCGGAAATACCACCGCAGCGATTGCCAAAGGTTTTGCAATCGGATCTGCAGCGCTAACCGCCCTGGCCCTTTTTCTCTCCTATACTCAGGTGATGGGTCTTACTGCAATTGATATCATGAGCTTGGCAGGGGGCTATAAGATTATGGCAGGTATCTTCATTGGTGCCGTTATTCCATACTTTTTCGCCGGAGCGACGATGATGGCTGTCGGAAGGGCTGCTTTCAATGTTGTGGAAGAGGTACGAAGGCAGTTCAGAGAAATCAAAGGATTGATGGAGGGCACAGCAAAGGCCGAATATGCACGGTGTGTTGACATCACCACGGCCGGTGCATTGAAGGAGATGATTGTCCCCGGAGTGGCTGCAGTGGCCATTCCCATTGTACTGGGAAGCATTCTCGGTCCGGAGGCGCTGGCCGGAATGCTTTTAGGATCGCTGGCTACGGGTGTGCCTCTTGCACTTCAGATGGCCAATGCAGGCGGAGCCTGGGACAATGCGAAGAAGTGGATCGAGGAGGGGAACCTGGGAGGCAAGGGGTCTGATACTCACAAGGCCGCTGTTGTGGGGGATACCGTAGGAGATCCTTTCAAGGATACCTCCGGCCCCTCGATGAACATCCTCTTGAAATTGATGACCGTTGTCTCGCTGGTCTTCGGTCCGATGATCCTCGTTCTTCACAAGTGGCTCATCTCACTTTTTTAATAGGAATAGTGGAGTATTGGGCTTAAAGAAGTAAACCCCGTTAGAAATTCCAGCGGGCCTTCGCCGCGCCGAAGTGGCTC
>JASEIE010000153.1 GCA_030024065.1 Thermodesulfobacteriota bacterium | reverse complement strand
TCTAAGTTAAATTGGAACACCTCCTTTAGTTTGATTGTCCCATCTTTTACCATCTACCACTTCACCCATCTTTTGTCAATAAAAACTCTCTTTTTTAAAACTCTCTTTTTATCTTGCAACACAATATCTAGAGCGAGACCTCAACATTTTCAAATACGACAGGAGGGATATATGGAGGTAATCAATTCTTCTTGTATTCAAGCAGAAAAGTCTTATAATATTTTTAAATTTACGAAACATGATGATCTCGTAAAAAGTCTAAAAACTGTCACTCCTGCGGAAGCAGGAGTCCAGAACTCTTTGAATTTACTGGATTCCCGCTTTCGCGGGAATGACAAAAATGGAGAAATTGCGACTTTTTACGAAACCAACAAACATGATAGGAGGAAATAATGGATCGCTGGTCAAGAATCAGGGAGTTTACCAGGAAAGAGATGGCTGGGGAAAAGATCGCGGGGACCGACCACCTCGAAAGAGCCTATGAATGGTGTCAGAAGGTTGGGAAGGCAAGGGGGGCAGATATAGAAATTCTCCTCACGGCAGCCCTGCTTCATGATATTGGTGTCCCCATTGACCGGAAAAAGCATTACGATGCTGCACTTCCAAAGGCTCGGGTTTTCTTGGGTGAACTGGGATTCAAAGAGGATGAGATTCAGAGAATTCTCCATGTCATTGAGGCCCACAGCCGGTATGGAGGTCCAGACCCTCAGACCCTGGAGGCGAAGATCCTCCAGGATGTCGATGCCATTGAGTATGTAGGAGCTGTAGGGTTGATTCGGGGAATTTTGAGGGCTCTTCAGGAAGGCAGTTTTAGCGGGAAGATTGAAGAGGTTCCCAAGCTGATTGACGATCTGGTTAAGAGGGTTGAGGGAAATTTTTACACAGAAGAAGCAAGGCGAATCGTTGAAAAACGGATTGCTTTTCTTAAGCTCTTTTCAGACCAATTGAATAAAGAGTTGGCAAGAGAGAAATAGGAAATGGCCTATACTGATGAGCTCAACCAATTGATCAAACGGGTGGATGCGACCCGACCTCACCGATTAACCAAAAAGAAAGAGGGTTGGGAATTTCCAAAGATGAGCCTTGCCGAGAAGGAGAATCGTTTAAGGATGTTTCATCCTTCTTACAAGGAAGGATCGTTGCAAGAATTGAAAATCGGTCCCAGTAAGGGTTATAGCATTCCACCAGAGATCTGCGAAATCTTGGAATCGTGGAGCCGTGTCGATCCTGATCGGATTGACCTATCAAAGATCGCTTTTGAGACCGATGTTCTCATTATTGGAGGAGGAGGTGCAGGGACAGCCGCAGCCCTCTTGGCCCAAGAGAATGGTGCCAGAGTGACGATTGCAACAAAGCTCAGGCATGGCGATGCCAACACGATGATGGCTGAGGGGGGTATTCAAGTTGCTTCCCAACCGGGCAAAGATTCTCCCTACTTTCATTATCTTGACACCATGGGAGGAGGGCACTTC
Organism: Thermodesulfobacteriota bacterium; assembly: GCA_030024065.1. The sequence goes on along the minus strand of JASEIE010000153.1, from coordinate 7,453 downwards.
GCCAATACCCCTGGGTTGGTTTACACGCTCGTGACCCAGGCCCCATCCGTTCTTCAATGGTTGGAAAGGTTGGGTGCCATGTTTGATAAGAATCCGGATGGCAGTTTCAAAGTTTTTCATCTCGGAGGTACATGCAGAAAGAGGGTCCATGTGGCAGCGGATATTACCGGAGCGGAGATCATGCGCACGATTCGAGATGAAGCCAGGAACCGGAAGGGGATTGAAGCCCTTGAATTTTTGCCAACGGTGGAACTGGTTCTCAACGAATATGGCCATTGTGCGGGTGCCATTCTTTATAATTTGGAGACCGAGGAATATCATTTAGTGAAGGCGAAGGCTGTTATTCTTGCCACAGGGGGTTCAGGCCGGCTTCACATCGGCGGTTTTATGACAACCAACCATTACGGGGCGACAGGAGATGGCCTTGTTTTAGGCTATCGGGCTGGCTTGGAAGTCTCTTTGCTTCACACCACTCAATTTCATCCTACGGGAGCCATTTTCCCGGAACAGGCAGATGGTCTCCTCATCACAGAAAAATTCAGAGGCGCAGGGGCCCATCTTCTTAATATCGATGGGGAGCAGTTCGTCTTTGAGCGGGAACCAAGGGATGCCTGTGCGGCTTCCATCATCAGAGAATGTGTTCAGGTTGGAAAAGGGGTTCCCACCCCTGCGGGCAAGGTTGGTGTCTGGCTTGACACTCCCATGATTGATATCCTCCATGGAGAAGGAGCCTTGGTAAAGAACTTTATCGGAAAATACAAAATCTTTAAACGATATGGAATTGATATCACCAAAGAACCCATCCTCATCTATCCAACGCTCCATTACCAGAATGGTGGATTGAAATTTAACGAAAATGGAGAGACAGCCATCCCGGGGCTCTTTGCGGCTGGAGAAGTGACCGGTGGAGTTCAAGGGGAGAACCGGTTAGCAGGAAATTCCCTCTTGGATGTTCTCGTATTTGGCCGAATAGCAGGTCGAAATGCCGCCTTTTATGCGAAAGAGAGAGCCAAGGATGGGCGGCTCACCTTGGATCATGTACGAAAGTTTCATCAAGAACTGGAAGAAGCAGGGATTGATCGGGGAAGAGTTTCTCCCATTCTCCTTCCAGACTATTCCAACCCGTTGGTAAAGAAGAGGCAGTTGACCACCTATTATGAAGGGACGATTAGATAAGGAAGCAATGCCAAATTTTACCGAGCTGTTGGGAAAAGCTCGAACCCGGTCATTCTGAGGAGCCACAGGCGACGAAGAATCTTATAACTTCATGATTATAAAGAAGTGGAGATTCTTCGCTACGCTCAGAATGACAATGAAGGGCACTTTTTTAGCACGGTATCATAATTTGACATTTCGATTCAGAGAAGATTTTATGGGCATTACTCAAGAGTTAGCAAGATATTGTCATGGTTTGAAGTTCCAACACCTTCCCGAGGAAGTCGTCGATCGGGTCAAATACTTTTTTCTTGACTTCATCGGTGTAGCCTGTCGGGGTTCCCAAGAAGCGTCTTCTCAGAGTATATATCGGTTCGTGAGGAAAATGGGCCATGGCCATCAGGATGGAGTGATCATCGGGACGAAAGAGAGAACCCTTCATTTATATTCAGCCATGGCAAATGGTATCTCTGCCCATGCCATTGAGATGGATGATGTGAACAATGAAGCTTCCCTCCATCCTGGGGTAGTTGTCTTCCCTGCTGCTTTAGCTACGAGTGAGATGGTTGGAGGGGCCGGGAAGAAGTTTATCGAGGCAGTGGTTTTAGGTTACGAGGTGATGATCCGTTTGGGAAGGGCCCTTGGGGCGCAGAACAGCTATAAGAGGGGTTTTCACCCGACTGGTATATGTGGACCTTTTGGTTCAAGTGTGGCTGCTTCAAAGCTATTGGGTTTAAGGGAGAAGGAGATATTGAGTGCCTTGGGAATTGCTGGGAGTCAAGCGGCGGGGTCGATGGAGTATTTGGCTCAGGGGGCGTGGACAAAGCGTTTTCATCCTGGGTGGGCGGCCCATAGCGGGATGATCGCAGCTCAATTGGCTAAAAAAGGGTTCAGAGGTCCCACGTCGATCATTGAAGGTAGAGATGGATTTCTTCATTCCTATTCGGATGGGGCAGATGAAACTAAGGTTTTGGAAGGAGTTGGCTCTCAATACGAAATCCTCCGAACCTCTGTCAAACCTCATGCTTGCTGCCGTTATATGCAGCCTCCGATTGATGCGATCTTGAAGATTGTCAAAGAGAATGATCTCCCTCCGGAGAAGGTGGAGAAGGTTAGGGCGGGAGTTTTACGGGCAGGGGCCCATCTTATTGCAGAACCGTTGGAGGAAAAATACACCCCTCAGTCGATCGTTGATGCTCAATTCAGTATGCCTTTCGGTGCAGCCGTCGCAATTCTTTACCGAAAAGCGGGTCTGGGGGAGTTTCATCTCTCTAAAATTCGGTCAGAAGAAGTGAAACGAATGATGAGGCGGGTTGAATGTGTGACGGACCCCGATCTGGAGAAGACCTTCCCGAAACAGTGGTGTGCTACAGCTGAAATTTTAACGAAAGACAGCATGAAATATTTCACCAGGGTTGAATATTGCAAAGGTGATCCTGAAAATCCCCTATCCTGGGATGAAGTGATCGAAAAATTTAACGATTTGAGTGGTCGTGTTTTAACGAGGGAAAGGCGCTTAAAAATTGTGGATCAGGTGAAGAACTTTGAGAAGATTCGAAATCTTCAAAAGTGGTCATCCCTTCTTTTACGAAATCGGTAGAAATCCATCCCCCAAACCTTCATGGGATGAGGTTTTCCGAAGAGTTACGAAGGTCTGATTGATATTCTGAGGAGAATTGGAGATGAAAAGCCCAAAATCAAAGTGGGTCGCCACAGATTGCACCATTTGTTATCACAGTTGCGGGATGAACGTATTGGTAGAAGAGGGTAGGATCACAAAAGTGCAGGGACTTAAAGATCATCCTTTGAATAAGGGACGACTCTGTCCCAAGGGAGCGAGAGCCATCGAACTGGTTTATCATCCCGATCGTCTCAAATATCCTTTGAAGAAAGTCAATGGCGAATGGAAGAGAATTTCTTGGGACATTGCCCTGACAGAAATTGCCGATAAATTGCAAAGTTTGAAGAAGGAATTTGGACCAGAGAGTCTGAGCATCTTCAGCGGCTCCATCGGAGTTGAAAATCTTGAAATGATGGAGTGTGCCCAACGATTTAAAGGAGCTTTCGGCAGTCCTAATTTCATCTCGGTAGAGGGGATCTGCTATCGCATGCGTATCCGGGCTAGGCAGATGACCTTTGGGAAATACCCGGTTGAGGAGATGAATACCAAACTTTATTTACTTTGGGGTCACAATCCAGAACAGTCTGATTTTCCATTACACTTAGCTCTTCGAGAAAATCTGGCGAAGGGATCAAAACTTGTGGTGATTGATCCCAAGAGAATCTCTTTAGCCAAAAAGGCTGATATGTACCTCCCCATTCGTCCAGGGACAGACGGCGCCCTTGCCCTCGCCTTAATGCATATCATCATCAAAGAGAATCTCTATGACAAGGATTTTGTGGAGAAGTGGACCTATGGATTCGATAAACTGGTATCCCATATTGAGCCCTATACGCCGCAGTGGGCAGAGAAGATTACATGGGTTCCGGCTGAAGACATCAAAAAACTCGCCCGGCTATACGCCACGGCTGAAAGTGCAAGCATTTTTCAGGGGACCAATACCCAGGATCAGACGGCAAATGGGACGCAGAATAGCCGTGCCTTTGCCATCCTTCAAACGATCACAGGTAACATTAATAACCCTGGAGGTTGGGTGATCGGTCCCAGGCTTTCATTAACAGGCTTAGGGATTCCTACAGAAAGAATGCCCATCGGTGCGGATGACTACACACTCTTTTATGACTTCTGGGGGAGAAAGAGCCCTTTCGGGCAGGTGGTCTGTTTTCCGGATAGTGTTCCCGATGTGATCAAAGCCCTGATCGTGACAGGAGGAAATCCGGTGGTGAGCATGCCTGATTCGAATGTCTTCAGAGAGGCGCTCAAGAAGCTCGAACTTTTGGTGGTCCACGATTTATTCATGACGGAGACTGCTGAACTTGCCCACTATGTGCTCCCTGGATGTTCCCATCTCGAAAAGAATGGGTTGGCTTATAGTTACAATGTCTGCCATGGCATGCCATACCTGATGCTGAGAAAGAAAGCGATTGAGCCCCTTTACGAGAGCAGATCGGAGTTCATGTTCTGGAAAGAGTTAGCAAAGAGGATGGGCATGGGAGAAGTTTTCCCTTGGGAGACCGATGAAGAAGTGGTAGAACTTGAATTGAAACCGACTGGATTAAGATACAAAGAGCTAAAGGAAGAAAAGATAGCAGGGGCTTACTACATGGAGAAGAAATATGGGACGGATGGGTTCGAGGTGAAGGGTTTTTCCACTCCCTCAAAAAAGATAGAGATCTATTCTGAGACTTTTAAGAAGGCAGGATTTGATCCTCTCCCCACCTATCGAGAACCGGATCAGAGTCCTCTGGGAGACCCCCAATTGTTTCAGAAGTTTCCTCTGATTCTAACCACAGGCGCCCGAAGTCTCTATTACACCCATACCCAACACCGGAATATTCGAGGTCTTAAGGAGAAGAGTCCAGGGCCCTACGCTGAGATTCACCCCAAAACCGGAGAGAGATACGGGATTAAAGATGGAGATTCTATTATCGTGGAGTCGAATCGGGGAAAAATTAGGGTCAAGACACGGGTGACTGAGGAGATGATGGAAGGGGTGGTGAGCATCCCCCATGGCTGGCCGGGTGAAGCGAATGTGAATCTATTGACGGATGTCCATTGCCGGGAACCGATCATGGGTTACCCCCAGATGAAGTCTCAACTTTGTTCAATTCATAAAGTTTAGACACAAAGGAGATTGAAAGGATCGATATGGAAGAGAATCGAAAATACTGGAACCCCATTATTGAGACGCTTCCCCGGGAGAGGCTGATGGAGATTGAACTCAAACGGTTCAGAGAGGCTCTCCAATGGGCAAAAGAGGATTCTCCCTTTTATAAGAAGAAACTCCATGGGATTGAACCTGAGGATATTCGAACTTTTCATGATATCGCAAAGGTTCCCATGACAGAGAAGGATGAACTCAGAGAAGCTCAGGAAGGGAAGGACGCTTCTCTTTACGGCGACCTTCTGGCTGTGCCTCCCGAAAAATTATCGGTATTTCATCAAACCTCAGGGACAACTGGAAAGCCCGTCTTCTTTCCGGATACCTATGAGAGCTGGCAATTGGTTGTAGACGTTTGGTGTTATATCCTTTATGCAGCAGGATTTCGTTCAACGGACAGGGTGTTTTTGCCCTTTGTCTATAATGTCTACATCGCCTTCTGGCAGGGACACTATGCCGCTGAAAAGTTGGGGTGTGAGGTGGTTCCCGGAGGAGGGCTGGAGACGAAAGCCCGCATCCAGAAGATGAAGGATGTTCGTGCGACGGCATTGATGAACACACCTACGTATGGCCTCCACATGATAGAGGTGGCAAAGGAAATGGGAATAAATCCTAAAAAAGACCTCCCTATCAAGAAGATGATCTGTGCGGGTGAGCCCATGCCGGAATCGACCCGACTTCGTTTAGAAGAGGAGTGGGGGGCTGATGTGTATGACCATATCGGTGGGACAGAACCAGGCGGATGGGCTGGGATGTGTTCCCAAAAGCAGGGGATGCATGTGATCGAGCCCTATTTCTTGCATGAAATGGTGGACCTTGAGACGATGTCAAAACCCGTTCCTCCGGGAGTGAGAGGGGTGGCAGTGATCACTCCGTTATGCCGGAGATGTATTCCCCTCATCCGCTTCAACTTAAAAGATATCATGACGGTGAGAAAGGAATCATGTCCATGTGGGAGGACCTCCATCCGGGTCGATCAACTCGGAGGCCGGGTGGATGATCTGAGGAAAATCCGAGGGGTCTTTTTTAGCCCAAGCATTGTAGAAGAGGTGATCCGGGGGCAATTTCCGGAAGTGGTGGAATTTGAAACCATACTGACCAAGGAAGATGTGATGCCTGTTCTCACACTCAGAGTTGAGTTTGATCCCTCGATTGGTGAAGGCCAGTATAAGGAGTTTCGATCCCGCATCAAGGAGAAACTCAAGATAAGGTCGAACCTGACCTTTGAGATTGAAATCGTTAAACCCGGAGGCCTGCCCCGTTACACCTTGAAATCTTCGAGGTTTAAGGATTTGACACGGAAATAAACAAGCTGTATCTTGGAGTAGCCAGACAGGGGTACTAAAAAACTTTACCAAGCGGACATGAGGAGAATGATGGAATACGATCTGAAGGCCATGGATTTAGAGATCAAGGCCATTGAAGAGAGGACAATAAGATTGAAGGAGTTGGGCCGTGGATTTGAGGCCGTTGAAAAGAATGCAGAGGCTATTCTGACCTTTGTTTATCTCCTCAAAAAAAATGTCTCTGACATCATCGAATGAGTCAATGACGCAACCAATCCCTTCTCAATGAGATGCTGAAATAAATTCAGCATGACAAAAAATGTTGACCATGGTTTTGTCATCCCGAACTTGATTCGGGATCTCGATTTTGGTTTTGTGCATTTTCTTGAAGGGCCTTCAAAACCTTTTCCGGGGTGACCGGAAGGCTATTAAATCTCACTCCGATGGCATCATAAATTGCATTGATGATGGCAGGAGCAGGGGCCAACTGAGTTCCTTCTCCTGACTCTTTGGCGCCAAATGGTCCTTCAGGATCGTTTGTCTCAACCTCCACGGAAGTGACCGAAGGGACTTCCATGGCCGTTGGAATGCCATAATCTAAGAACGAAGGATTCAACACCTGACCTTTCTCTGTGATCACATCTTCATAAAGCGCCTGGCCCATTCCTCCGACCACGGAGCCTTCCAACTGGCCCTCCACCAGCATGGGATTGATGGCCCTCCCACAGTCATGACTTGCCACCATTTTTAAGACTTTCACCCTTCCTGTTTTTGTGTCCACCTCCACCTCAGCGGCCTGGGTCATGAATGAATAGGCGGGCGAAAAATTTCCATCTTCTTTAAGAAGGGTGGTCGGCTCTTTGGCAGGTGGATAGTAAGAGCCTCTTCCGATGATGGGCATGGGGCGGTCCGAATATTGATAGAATTTAATGGCCTCCTGCAAAGACATCCCCCTTTCAGGACTCCCTTTCACATAGATTCTACGGTTCTTCGCTTCCAATTCCCCGGTTTTTACCTCCAACTTTTCAGCCACGGCTTCAAAGAGTTTTTCTTTGGCTGCTTGAGCAGCCATTTTAGCCGCATTGCCTGCGCGCAGCGTGACGCCGCTTCCGAAAGTCCCGGGATCGAGAGGAGTAATTTCTGTATCCGCAGCCGTGATTCGAATGTCCTCAAGAGGAACGCCCAATTCCTCTGCAGCGATCTGGGAAATGACCGTTTCAGCGCCCTGGC
>JASEIE010000152.1 GCA_030024065.1 Thermodesulfobacteriota bacterium | reverse complement strand
ATGGTGCCTTTTCAGGCATTGCTGATGGTTGGGCACACTGTCCATGCTGTTTGTCCTGGGAAGAAGGCTGGAGAAAGGGTTCGGACAGCGATCCATGATTTTGAGGGAGATCAGACATACAGCGAGAAACCGGGCCACAACTTCACACTGAACGCAACATTTGATGAAGTCAAGCCGGAAACTTACGATGCATTGGTGATCCCTGGTGGACGCGCGCCGGAATACATTCGTCTGAACGAGAAGGTACTTGAGGCGGTGCGTCACTTTGCCAAAACAAATAAACCGATTGCGGCCATTTGCCATGGCGCGCAAGTACTGGCAGCGGCAGGGGTGATTGCAGGCAAAGCGTGTTCAGCTTATCCAGCAGTGGGACTCGATGTGAAAACTGCGGGTGGCAAGTATGTTGACATACCGGTGGATCAGGCTCATGTGGATGGCAACCTTGTTACCGCACCTGCCTGGCCAGCCCATCCTGAGTGGCTGGCGAAGTTCCTGAAAGTGTTGGGGACGAAGATCGAACCATAGGGAGATTTTTCCCTTACGCCATTAGTAAGTTTTACTGATAGACCTGAAAGGAAACGTTCTTACCAGGCTTTTGGGGTCAGGCATCGGTAATACGGTATTCAAATTTCGAGAATTTAATTATTTTAGTAGGAGGAATACAGATTTGAAAGAAATGATTGCGTTTTGTGGGTTGGGTTGTGATGAATGTGGCTCATTCTTGGCGACAAAAAAGAACGATAATCAAAAAAGAGCTGAAGTGGCTCAAAAGTAGTCGAAGCTATTTAAGTTGAGATCAAACCTGAAGATATTAATTGTGAGGGTTGTTTATCCAACGGAGAGCGTATTTTCAATTACCCGCCTTCGCAGGATGCCCCGTCTACAAGGGTGGGGATGAATACAAAAAGGATGTCCACTTAAGATACACCAAAGATGAAAATGCTTCGGCGGGTTTCGCCAAAGTTGTGAAGATGCCCCATGCGAAAGCTTGAAGAGCTTCACTGCAAGGTCTGTAAAATAAGAAAGTGCGGGAAAGAAAAAGGTGGCTTTATTCAAATAAAATGAAATTTAGGAAAAGGAGAAGATTATGAAACGTTATCCCAAAATGATTCTGCTAATGGTTTTTATCTTAATGACAGGGTGCGCTGGTTCCAGCCAATATATGGTGAAGGCTACACCCACTTCAGGCCCCTCACCTCAAAAAGCCCTGGTTTATTTTATGCGACCCTCAGGCGTGGGTTTTGCCGTTAATTTTCAAATATGGGATAGTAATCACTTTGTTGGTTTAAGCCAGGCCAAGTCCTATTTTGCCTATGAATGTGAACCCGGTAAACATCTCTTTCTGGGGTTTGCTGAAAACAGGGTGGCCATTGAAGCGGATTTGGAGGCGGGGAAATCCTATTATATTGGAACTAATGTCAGGATGGGAGCATGGAAAGCCCGCATGGATTTTACACCTGTAAATCGAGGGTCCGAACTTTGGAATAAAGTGGAGGAGTATAAAAAAGGTTTGAATTTTGTTGCAGCCACTGAACAGGAAAGAGCAAGGTGGGAGGCCGCCAAAAAACAAGAAGCTCAAAAAATAATTAATTACTTTTCAGCGGGGGAGGGCAAGGCACAAGTGTTAAAGCTGAATAAAGAAGACGGAAGATAAGTCAATCATTATTTAATGGTTTTATCCAACCATAAAGTGAATGAAACTCCTCGGGCAAGCTCATTGTTCTTGCATTTGGGGTTAACAAAGTATAGAAGTTCTCGATCATTTTATTTAAACTTGAATTAGGAGGGAGTTGATGAAGAAAAGCTCCAGAGGGAAGAGGAACAACCAGAAGAAATTAGAGGAGGTTTTCAAAAAGCACGGTTATGCTGATTATAAATGGATGAACCCGAAAAGCATCGCTGTGGCTCAATGGGCGAGGATGAAATGCATGTTTGGCTGTAAAAATTACGGCAAATGCGGCACCTGTCCGCCGAATACTCCCTCTGTGGCAGAATCTAAAGAATTTGTTCAGGGGTATAAGACCTGTGTGGTTTTTCGTTTCACGAAAAGAGTGAAGAAGCCCGAAGACCGATTTGCCTGGACAAGAAAGGTCAATTCGAAACTACTGAAATTGGAACGGGAGGTCTTTCTTTCGGGTTATTACAAGGCATTTCTCCTGTTTATGGATTCCTGTAACCTCTGTGCATCCTGCCCCGGCATAAGGCAACTGTGCAAGAACCCGAAAATGGCTCGGCCCACTCCTGAATCCATGGCTATGGATGTTTTTGCTACGGTTCGAAAGATCGGTTACCCAATTGATGTTCTTTACAACTATTCCCAGGAGATGAACCGATATGCCTTTCTATTTGTTGAGTAGTGAGAGAAAGGGAATGCGATATGATTCAGAAATGGGACTGCCGGAGTAGTTGATGGTTACCATTCGAAAAGAGAAGTTGGGCGACGAACAGCAGATCCGGACCGTGATTGAACGCGCCTTCGGTCGTATCGAAGAAGCTGACATTGTAGATAAGCTACGCCAATCCTGCCCCAATTCAATATTGCTGGTCGCTGTCTCAAATGACCAGATTGTCGGTCACATTCTTTTCACACCGGTTACAATTCAGGCAAAAGAAAGGATCATTATAGGCATGGGGCTTGGTCCGATGGCTGTTATTCCAGAGTTACAACGTCAAGGCATAGGCTCCCAATTAGTCAAAGCTGGCCTGGAGTTAGTAGAGGAAACTAAATATCCCTTTGTCATTGTTTTGGGTCATCCAGAATACTATCCTCATTTTGGATTTGTGCCTGCATCTCGTTATAGTATCAGGAGTGAATACGAGAATGTGCCAGATGAGGCATTCATGATCCTCGTCCTTGATAAAGAAGTGCTTAAAGGTATCTCAGGCGTCGCAAAATATAGACATGAATTCACCGAAGCCATCTAAATTCACCTACCAATCCCCTGTACAAATTAAGTGAGATGTTTGCGCCTGTTCCAACTCGTCCTAAATGTCACCCTGAACTTGTTTCAGGGTGACATAAATTAGGTCTCGCAACATCGTATTTCGAAGAACGCTTTAGAAATGTGTTAATGCAAGACCTGATCCTATTTCTTATCTCGATGATTCGTTGAAAAATCCTTCCTTCACTCCTTCCCTTTACGAAAGATAATAATTTCCCCTCTTTGGCCTCCGGCCCATAGGGCCTATGGCCCGAAGAGCCAAGAGGGGTGAGATGAGATTTTCTGAAGAATATGTCTGCATCAATTAAAGATTCCTTGGTATGCTCTTCTCCACGTAAGGATGTGGATGCTTTCTGAAAAGCCAGATCTTTGCGGTCAATCTCTTGAAAAGATCTCCTCAGATCAGGAAATTGTAGGAACAAATGCAATCTTTCGTTAATACGAGCTTCTGTATATTGTCTTAATATCTCTCCCATCACGACAATTTCCCTCCTTTCCACCAATTTTTTGAGCAATGGGCAGGGCACCAAGGAGGAGCCCACCGTTTGTAAAGGTATGAAGTGGCGATCATCCATAGACCAAGAGTTAATAGGACTAATGGGCCGAAGATTTCTAAAGAGAACCATCCAGCCCTCTGACCAAACCACAGCAGTCCGATCACGATGAGTAGGATGCCGAACCCAGCACGGTGGCATCTTTTTCTGACCCAGGACATACAATCACCTTCCGTTGATTCATATTCGTGCATATCAATTATAGGTTTCTACTCTTTAAGACGGGAAATGCCCCATAAAGGTTACCGTTGATAATAAGAAGGATGACGCCGCCATTCCAAATTTCTCCTAACGCTTCGCGCCTTACGATTTACACTTTGGGATATGTCCTATGCTTTTTGAGGGGAGTCGGACACGAATCACGATCACAGCACGTTTTAAATTGTTGACACAAACCTCCCCGTGGTATATTCTGTGCACCCAGTGAAGCGAAAAGAGAAATATTAATACGTTCGGGGTGGCGGGTGCTTGAGAGGATGAAGCAATTCAACTTATTCAACAACGTCCCTTCTCTCCTCACCTCTCCCACCAAGGATGATAGAAGGAGGGAGCGAAGATGAAAGATGATTCGAAATGGTACTTGCCGGAAGATCGTTACTTTGACCCAGATCCCTCTCAAAGAAAAGTTGCAATGAACCTATACAAATCGGTGGCCCACCTGCCGATCATCAGCCCCCACGGCCATGTGGACCCTCGACTCCTGGCGGATGAGAAGGCTTCTTTCGGTTCTGCTGCCGACCTCTTCATCATTCCGGATCATTACGTTTTCCGCATGCTCTATTCACAGGGTATCCCTCTCGAACATCTGGGGGTTCCAAGGGTTGACGGTGGTCCGGTAGAGAGGGATCATCGGAAAATCTGGCAAATCTTCGCCGATCACTTCCACATGTTTCGCGGGACCCCGACTGGCGCATGGTTGGCTCACGAGCTCTATTTTGTCTTCGGGATCGAAGAGAAATTGAGTTCAAAAACGGCAAGGGCCATCTATGATCAAATTGAAACGAAGCTTGCTTCTGCCGAATTTCGGCCCCGTGCACTCTTTAAACGTTTCAACATTGAGGTGCTTTGCACCACGGATGCGGCAACTGACCCGCTTCTCTATCATCAGCAGATCCGCAAATCGGGATGGGACGGGAACATTCGTCCCACATTCCGTCCGGACGGTGTGACAAACCTGCGGAATCCCCGCTGGCGAGAAAATATAGATGCCCTGAGTCAAGTGAGCGGGATTTCTGTCGATTCGTATTCGAAGTTCATCACCGCCCTCAAAGATCGCCGCAGTTTCTTCAAGTCGATGGGTGCCGCGGCAACCGATCATGCGGCTGAGTCGGCTTTTACCGAGGAGTTGAGCTTATCCGAAGCAGAGGCGATCTTCCTGCGCGCGTTGCAGGGAAGTGCGACCGCTGCCGATGCGCAACGATTCACCGCTCACATGATCATGGAATTCGCCCGGATGAGTCTTGAGGATGGTTTGGTCATGCAACTTCATATTGGCTCTGTCCGCGATTACAATGAACTCCTCTACAAGCGCTTCGGGACTGATAAGGGAGCCGACATCCCTGGGCAGAGCGAGTTCACCCGTAACTTAAGGCCCCTCCTGAATCAGTATGGAAATGATCTCCGGCTTAAATTGATACTTTTCACGTTGGATGAATCGACTTATGGACGTGAGTTGGCCCCACTTGCCGGTCACTATCCAGCCATCAAGCTCGGTCCGCCGTGGTGGTTTTTTGATAGCATCAACGGAATGAAGCGCTACTTCGACCAGGTCATGGAGACGGCAGGGATTCAGAACACGGCAGGGTTCAATGATGATACACGGGCCTTTGCCTCTATACCAGCACGACACGATCTCTGGCGTCGCATCAGTGCAAACTGGGTCGCAGGATTGGTGACGCGGGGGATTGTGGATCTCGAAGACGCTCAGGAGATGGTTGTGGATCTGGCCTACCGCCTGACCAAGAAAGCTTATATGCTGTAACAGACACGCTCTGCCGATAGCTCTCCGCCCTTTGTGTATTTTTAAAGTTTTGGTCACGGACACGAATTTAGTTCTATACTCTGTACAATCTTTATTTTCATTTTAGAGTTTACACCTCACGCCTCACTCTTCACGCCTTACGGTGTTTAATCTTGACATAAACCTACCCTTGGTATATTCTGTGCACCAGGTGAGACACAAAAGGAAATATCAATGCGTTTAGGTAGAGGGGGCTTTGGAGAGGATGAAACAATTCAACTTAGTCAACAACGTCCCAACCGCCCTCTATTTACCTTAAAAGAGCTCTAAAAGAGCAATAAAATTCTAATCTGGTGATAAGAATGGCAAATATGGATTTAGCTCCGGATGCATTAAAGGCGATGAAGAAACTGTGCCAACGATATCGAGTGAAAGAACTCTCTATTTTTGGCTCAGCCCTTGGTGAAGATTTCAAAACAGATAGCGACATTGATCTTTTAGTTGAATTTGAGCCAGAAGCACAGATTGGTTTTGTGACGCTGTCCAGAATGCAAAGAGAGCTTTCAGCGATTCTAAATCGACCGGTGGATCTGGTTCCAAAAGGAGGGTTGAAACCCAAAATCCGAGAGATTGTCATTTCCAGCGCGAAGGTGCTTTATGCGCCGTGAAGAACTGTATTTAACAGATATTATTGAAGCCGCCGATGCCATCCAAAGATTTCTCGTAGACGTTGGACAAAATACTTTCCTCCGAAACGAGCTGTTGCAAAGTGCTGTTCTCCAGAAATTAATGATCATCGGTGAGGCGGCTTCTCGCCTTTCCAAAGAGTTTTGCGATAAACATCCTGAAATTGAATGGGAAGATATTATAGGGTTTCGAAACATAGCAGTTCATGCCTACTTCGCTGTGGAATGGTCTATTGTGTGGGTTGCAGCCACTCAGGAAGCCCCTGAGCTGAAACGTAAGATTACCGACATTCTTGGCAAAGAATATACAAGTTCCTAAGTAACTTGTTACCGGTTATTCTTCACTCCTTACGCCTAACGCCTTGCAGTCTTAGAATCACGCTATGCTCCATGCCTGCCTACCGCAGGTAGGGACACGGACACGAATTTAGCGCCATGCTCTGTGCCCTTCGCTCTTTTCATTTTTTAAACTCCGGACACGGATCACGGTCACGGACACGTTTTTAATCGTTGACATAATCCTCCCCGTGGTATATTCTGTGCATCAGAAGAAAGACGAGAGGAAAGATAAATCTAATCTTTTGGTCATTTAGTTAAGTATAAAGGTTCGACCCCAATCACTTACAGGAGATTAGAAGATTGTCAGATCAACAAATCGGAAAGAAGGAAGAAGAAAGAATCCGATTACATTATTTCCTTGATGCTTATGAAGAAATCACTGGGGAAGAGTTATCTATAGTGGCTAATGGCGAGCGACCTGATTTTATATGCAAAAGAATAGATGGTTTAAATATGGGGGTAGAACTGACTAAAGTGACAAGAGATCCTGGTTCCGCTGTTTGTGACAGGATTCTAAATCGCCGGGAATACATGGATCCTTTCGAAGCACTTGATCGTATCTACATGGCAATTGAAAGAAAAAATGAACAGAGAGCCAAGGGAGATTGGTTGTTTTCTGATGACACCATTTTAGTTATTCAATTAATGGATTGCACACTATCCGGATTAGAGATATGTTTAGGTCAAAGTTTGCAGGGAGATTTTGCCGACACAGAATTTACAGAGATCTGGATTGCTGATTATACAGAAGTAGACATATATAGGTTTATAGAACTATTTGGACTCCATCCATTGAAGTGGTGGGGATACTATCCACGTCCAGACTTTTTTAGGAAACCCTACGGATAAAAGAAAGGAGGTAACCCAACTAAAATTTTAGGTCGATTAAAGCAAGGGGGTGATCTGAATGAAATCACTAATGTGTAGTTTTCCAGTAATTCTTGTTGTTTTTGGTCTTATTTTTTTTGTTTATTCAGAGTTATGGGGAGCGGATTGGAAACCGTATGCCAGAAACGAGCATTTTTATTGTTACTATGATGCGGAAAATTTGACTCGGTCAGCGGAGAATACCATTAGAGTATGGACGAAAAATGTTTATACAAATAAGGGGGTAAATCTTATACTAAAAAATTTGGGTAAAGAGTATAAGAATTTAGAATATTCAGTTCAATTAAATGAAATGAATTGTATAGATAAAATGATCAATATTGCTTCGGGAATTTTCTATTCTAAGGAAGGAGATATTATAAGCAAAGACGATTACCCTGACAGCCACTGGAGATTTATCACCCCAGACTCATCAGAAGAGATATTATACAAAAAAGTATGCAAATAAAAGCGGCTAAAAGTGAAAAGGGGACTGCCCCCTTTTGTTCCGGTTACCCACGACATTTCTGCTAAACCAAATCACCGGTGTAGCTGGCCTATATATTTGGAGAAATGCGAATAGAAAGGATCGATGAACATGGAGGAGAATGTATATGCAAAAGAAGCGATTTAGGGCGAAAAGAGTTGTCAAAGCTCTCAGAAAGCGTAGCATTATTGGAAAAGCGCGAATCAAGCGGGCAGTAAGGCGGGTATCATCTAGAAGAGCAGCATAAGAAATAGGTTCAACTATGTCTGCATATTATGAAGATAATGTTTTTATAAATTGTCCTTTTGACGACGAGTACAAACATCTATTTGATGCCATAGTCTTCGCTGTCCATGATGCTGGTTTTATTGCAAGATGTGCTCTGGAGATCAGTAATGCAGCCCAAAATCGATTGGAAAAAATTATGAATATTGTCTCAGAGTGTAAATATGGCATTCATGATATATCGCGAACTGAGATTGATCCTATAAATCAACTCCCTCGGTTCAACATGCCACTTGAGCTTGGAATTTTTTTTGGATGCAGGAGGTTCGGTACTAAGAGAAATCGTATGAAAGTCTGTATGATCATCGATAGAGAACCATATCGATATCAAAAGTTTATATCTGATATAGCTGGTCAGGACATATTTACTCATGATAACGACTCTAATAAAGCTATTAGCAAAGTCCGAGACTGGCTTAGGACTGGATCTAAGCGTACTAATATACCCGGTGGGAGTAAAATCTATGAACGATACACTCTATTTGAGAGAGACCTTCCGGATATATCCAACGAATTAAATATCCAAATCAAAGAACTTACGTTCGTGGATTTTACTTATATTATAACTGAGTGGCTAAAAGTTCATACAATATGAGACGTACAACACAAAAGGAGTCTTGCAATGCAATGAAAAGGTGTCAAATGAAAAGGTGTCAGGCCTTGAAATGTGAACCAGGCTTTCCCAAAACCGTCATTTGTTTTGTTCCAAGTTTAAATGCCTAACAACATTTTTCAGGAAACCAAAGAAAGGAGCTGGATATGGCTGCCAAGAAAATTTTGATGATGGTTGGGGATTTTGTGGAGGATTATGAGGTCATGGTGCCTTTTCAGGCATTGCTGATGGTTGGGCACACTGTCCATGCTGTTTGTC
>JASEIE010000151.1 GCA_030024065.1 Thermodesulfobacteriota bacterium | reverse complement strand
CTACACATCTTTGCTCAGGTATCCTGTCCAATAACTCCCTGAGAATTGGGCGCATGTAAATCTTATCATGGTCGAATTGTTTTAGCGCCATCCCTAAAGTGTTAATTTTATCTCTGATCGTAGCTTTGGAATTAATTATTAAAATGTACTCTCCTTTTAACAAGCACAAACCCCCTGCTACTTTGATTGAATCTTCATCTTGCATTATGGCTTCATGGCGGATTTTTACGCCAAATCTTTCTATTAATTCCTCAAGCTGGTCTATGATGGTGCTTTCGTCCATGCTGGGAGTTTCCTTAAAGAATTGAGAAGCCCAAAAGTGGCAGACCTTGAAATTTGTATTATATTCTAATCGCCTTCACCTTTCAATTTTTCTGGGGTGCGTTCCTGTAACCACAGCTTGCCCCGGCAGCAGAAGGCCACCACCTTTTGGCCGGGATGTCGCCCCACACAGGCGTTAAGTATGCTGCAACGCGCTTGTCTGTGGGGCTCCACACACATTTTTCCATTCGATGCGGCGCCATTTCTTAAATACCGCCTTCAACTCGTTCAAGTCCTTCTGTCGAGAAAGTATTGGATGCGGGGATTTTCTATGTCGAGAATGAGCTGCTTCAGGTCGATTCTCAACCTTCTGATTTCGGTGGGAATACCGTCGAGGTGTACGTTCAAAGGGTCCATAATTCCCTAATTTTAACTATACAATTACACAGAACCCCACAAGCCTATGTCCGAAGAAATGGTATATCAATTCCGGGAAGAAAATCAAGAGGTTTCTCTTTGTTTCGATGATGGTGCTTATTTGAACCGCAAAGGTTTTAGAGATATGAACCATTTTCACAAGCAACCAATTTTTCCCATTTTTTTCTTGACAAAAGATGAATATTTGTTAGACTTTCGGCGTCAAAATGGTTAGAGAAAGGGGGTGAAGAAAGGATGAAGAAAGGATTGATCAGCATGGGGATTCTGGCAGGTTTTTTCCTTTCCTTGCTCGTGGTCAGCGGCGTTTTTGCAAAGGATGTGATCCAATACAATGTTCCTTACGGGAAAGTGACCTTTACCCATAAGAAACATGCAGAAACACTGAAGATTGCATGTGTGAAATGCCACCACGACTGGAAACCGGATCAGAAAACTGGCAAACTTTGCAAAGACTGCCATAAGGACAAGACAGAGGGGAAGGTCCTCTCTAAAAAAGATGCCTATCATAAGGATTGTAAAGGATGCCATGAGGAAGCAAAGAAGGCTAACAAACCTGGAGGTCCAACGGGTTGCACCCAGTGCCATGTGAAAGCAAAGAAATAGGCGGAATTTTTTAACAGACGAAAAAGGGGCAGTTCTAAAAAGGAACTGCCCCTTTTTCGCTTGACATGAAATGATCGTATATGTTAAGTATTTCAAATAGTTGTCCGCCTTGGATAGACAGGCCCACCTTCTGCGGGCGAGCCGCTTAAATAAAAAATATGAAAAAGCCAACAGTCACTGCAAGCGAAAAGGAAAAGGGGATTTTGGATATCCTCTTTGATTTTTTCCGTTCTCTCAAGCTGACTATCTTTGTTCTCATTCTTATCTCTATCCTCTCCATTATTGGCACACTGATCAAACAGAATGCGCCCAGTATGGAATATATTGAGCGATATGGAGTTAAACTCTACAATGTCCTGGACTTCTTTAACCTCTTCGACATGTATCGCTCATGGTGGTTCAGCGCCATTCTCATGCTCCTGGTGGTCAATTTGATTGCCTGTTCCATCCATCGATTTCCAGGCATCTGGAACCAGATCTCCCGTGGTTCCGGACCGAGGGGACTGGAAGATTCGATGCTCAGGACCCTGCCATATGTGGAGCGAATCCACTTGTCAAATCCAAAAGGGGGAAAAGAGGATGAGATTCGATCCCACCTGAAGAGGTGGTTTAAAAACCCGCAGCGAATCGAGGGGGAATCGTCCACCACCTTTTACTTAGAAAAGGGAAGATTCTCCAGGCTGGGAGTTTATATCACCCATTTGAGCATCCTTGTCATTCTCATCGGAGGGCTTGCGGGCTCCCTTTATGGCTTCAGGGGATTTGTCAATATCCTTGAAGGTGAAACAGTCGATCAGATCTACCTGAGGATAAAGGATGAGGAAGTCGCAAAGCCCATCGGTTTTTCAATACGATGTGACGATTTCAGAGTCACCTTTTATGACCTACAGAGGCCGGAAAAACTTGTAAAGGAATATTCGAGCGACCTTGCGATCCTCGAGAACGGAAAAGAAATTTTGAAAAAGACCATTGAGGTCAATCATCCCCTCCATTATAAAGGGTTGGCCTTCTATCAATCGAGTTACGGGACAATTCACGATGTCACCCTCGGGGTTCAGTGGAAGAATAAAAAAGAGAAGACGATGTTGAAGGCCCACGAAGGAGAGACAATTGCGATCCCTCAGTCCCAGGCCGCCCTCCGAATCCTGAGATATGCAACTCAAGTCCATAACTTCGGGGAAGGGGTTCAGGTTGCCCTTCTCAGGCCCAATCAGCCACCACAGCCTCTATGGTTATTGAAAGGGTTTCCAAAATTCGACCAGCAGAGGAATGATGATTTCATTCTCTCTCTTGAAGGGGTGGCTTCCAAAGAGTATACAGGCCTTCAAGTGACGAAAGACCCCGGGGTCTGGATCGTCTGGACAGGATGTAGTCTGATGATCATTGGCCTCATCGTCTCCTTCTTCTTCTCCCATCAGAGGGTTTGGGTAAGAATTCCACGGGCAACCGGAGGAGAGATCGTTCTGGCCGGGTCCACCAATAAAAATAAGGTAGGTTTCGAAAAGACCTTCAATCAATTGGCAGAAGAAGTGCGTTCTAAAAGTTCGGAGTTCAGAGTTCGGAGTTCGGAGTGAAAGAGGTTCGCTGCATTGTCATCACGGGTTATGGGACCAATTGTGAAGTGGAAATGGCCCATGCCTGCCGTCTCGCAGGCTCAGAGGTGGTGGATATCGTCCATATCAATGAGTTGATCCATGGGGAGAAGAGGCTCGAGGACTATCATTTCCTCAACCTTCCGGGCGGTTTTTTAGACGGGGATGACCTGGGTGCGGCCAAGGCCGGAGCGAATCGCATCCGGTATGCAAAGGTCTCCGGAGGCTCAGAGAGACTTTATGATCAATTTCTCCGTTTCATTGGGGCGGGAAAACTGATCCTTGGAGCCTGTAACGGGTTTCAATTGATGGTCAAGTTAGGCCTCATTCCAAACCTCAAGGGAGGCGATGGAGAACAGGAGGTGACCCTGACTTTCAATGATTCGGGAAGGTTTGAGGATCGATGGGTCTATCTGAAAGTCAATCCGAACTCTCCCTCTATCTTCACAAAGGGGATGAAAGGAGTGTATCTCCCTGTCCGGCATGGCGAGGGGAAGTTCATCCCAAAGGATGATGACGTTTTGAGAGAACTGAAGAAGAAGGAGTTGATCGCCTTACAATACTGTGCTGAATCTTTTAAAGAATCCGTTATGGATTATCCCTTGAATCCAAATGGCTCTATCGATGCCATCGCCGGAGTCTGCGACGAAACAGGTCGGCTGATGGGGATGATGCCCCATCCAGAAGCCTATCTTCATCGAACCAATCATCCGCGCTGGACTCGAGAGGAACTGCCAGAGGAAGGAATGGGAGTTTCCTTTTTCAGGAATGGAGTGCAGTATATTCGGGACCATTTCATTTAACCCCTCACCCGCTCCGTTGCTGACCTGCACGCCGGACCTGTCCGCCGTAATAGCATGATTAGGGAGGGCGGGCAGGTTTTCAGGCAGGTGAGAGCCCTGGAGCGCAGGTGACCATCCCTTTTAAAGGGATGGGAAAGACAAGGGAAAGGAGGAGGCAGGATCGATGAACAAAGCCGTACTCATTGACAAGGTTTCAGAGAAGACGAATGTGACACAGAAAGTGGCAAAGGTGATCGTGGACACCCTCTTTAGCGGAATGAAAGAGAGTTTACAGAAGGGGGAACGGATCGAAATCCGAGGATTCGGCAGTTTTATGGTGCGCAATTATGGGGGTTACAAAGGCCGGAATCCAAAGACAGGAGAGATTGTCGATGTTCCTCCCAAGAAACTCCCATTCTTCAAAGTCGGTAAAGAGCTGAAAGAGATGGTGAATACATCGGGGAAGATTTAAAGGGTCTTCCAGTATTGCCCTTGAATCTCTTTCAATTGAAGGATGAACCGTTCGATTCGAGAAGAATCGGCTCTCTCTTTTTCGAGGAGGTCTTTTTTGTCGAGGGGCGAGACCTGAGCGAGCTCCTTTAAAACCTCCTTGACAGATCGGCCCTGTGCGGAGACATCGTAGCCACCCTCAAGGGTGATGATCAGTCTTCCCTGAGCGGTCGCCTGAGCGATCTCCATCAGGACCTGGGTCATCCTTGAAAAGCCTCCCTCCGTTACCTCCATCCCGCCCAATGGATCATCGCAATGGATATCGAACCCGGCAGAGACCAAGACCAACTGAGGTTGATATTCGAGGGCAATGGGCTTAAGGATCTTTTCAAAGATGTTTCCATATTTCGCATCGCCGGCTCCGGTCGAAAGAGGAACGTTTACCGTAAACCCTAACCCCTTTCCCTTTCCAACCTCTGTGGCTGACCCTGTCCCCGGATAGAAAAAGCCATATCGATGAGTGGAGAAGTAGAGGACTTGCGGGTCTTCATAGAAAGAGTTTTGTGTCCCATTCCCGTGGTGGACATCCCAGTCAACAATCAGGATCCTCTCCAGGGAGAAGTTTTTAATGGCATACTGTGCGCCAATGGCCACATTATTGAAGAGGCAGAATCCCATTGCTCTGTCCCGTTCCGCGTGATGGCCAGGAGGTCGGACCAGGGCAAATCCATTGTTCAGTCTTCCCTCCATCACCGCCTTGATCAACTCTAAAAGCCCTCCGGCAGCAAGGAGCGCTGTGTCATAGGATTTGGCGCAGGTGGAGGTATCCATATCAAGCCGATAATGAGGCTTGCCTGATGTTTTTGCAACCAGATCGATATAGGCAGGAGTGTGGATCATCTCCAGCTCCTTCCGGGTGGCCGGGCGGGATTTCACCTCTTCGAGGAAGCCTTTCATCTCCGGTTCTTCGAGCATCTTATAGATGACTCTTAATCGTTCCGGGCTTTCAGGGTGACCCGGATCCATCATATGGTCCAGGTACCGTTCGTCTTTGACAATCCCTGTCCGGTTCATCTCGCCTCCTTTAAACGGTATGGGGTTATAATGAGCCTATCTTTTTATTACCAATCTTTGTCAAAGTGAACAAAGGAGTGGATTCTCTATCCTTGAATAGCTTAATACCACAGGAACTTAGAATCTTTGGTCCCTTTTCTGAGAATGGGTTTCAACTGAACATGGAGTGGTGTCTCACTTTCTTCTTTTAACTGAACCTGAGTTTTCCAATCCTGGTAGCCTGATAATGTCACCCTCACATCATGCTTTCCAACAGGGAGTCCCAATTTAATAGGAGTTTTTCCTTTGAGCATGCCATCCACAAAGACTTGAGCTCCAGTGGGTGTGCTTTCCACGATAAGGGAGGCGGATAAAACCTTTTCTATTTTTTGAGCGGGCTCAGTCTTTGGAACGGCAGGCGGCGCTTTCTCCTTCGGGATGAGGAGATAGTAGAAGAGTATTCCTAAGATAACAATCGTCATTGCAATTGGAATGAGGAGGGCATAGGGAAGTCTCTTTTTGGCAATCGGGGCGGTCACGATCGAAGGTTCTGTTTCCTGAAGCGCATTTTTTAAGGCCTCGGCTAGGCTCTTTCCTCTATCGAAACGATCGTCCGGTTTTTTACTAAGGCATTTCATGATGACCTGGGAGAGGCTCTGGGAAATGGCTGGATTGATCTTGGATGGCTCAATGGGATGTTCCTGAGTAATCGCATTAAAAATGGCAGCCATGTTTTCGCCTCTAAAAGGCCTGCTTCCTGTGGTCGATTCATAGAGGATGATTCCCAATGAGAAGAGGTCGGAGCGACCATCGACAGGATGACTTAATACCTGCTCGGGAGACATATAGGCAGGGGTGCCGAGGATCTCTCCAGCCTGTGTTTGCTGGGGCATCGAAGGATCTTCGATGCGGGCAATACCAAAATCGGTGATCTTGATCTGGCCATTGACCTGGAGGATGATGTTACTGGGTTTGATATCCCTGTGGACGATCCCCTTCTGGTGGGCATAGTCAAGGGTTTCTGCTATCTGGATGTTAAGATTGATGATCTCCTCCAGGCTCAGCTTTTTCTTCTCAATGATATGATTTAGGGTTTCCCCTTCGATAAACTCCATAGCAAGATAGATGGTTCCCCGGCCCTGTCCGACATCATAGATGCTGACGATACGGGGATGAGAGAGTCGACCGATGGCTTTGGCTTCCTTGAGGAATCGGAGGACAAAGGCTTCACTGGTGATCCGATCCTGACGCAAGACCTTCAGAGCAACCAGTCGGTCGATCTGAGGGTCTCGGCCCTGGTAAACCACTCCCATCGAACCTCTCCCCAATTCCCTGATCATTTGATATCGGCCAAAACCATCTCCCTTCATATCGGTCTTCGCCTCAGCTCCTCCCGCACCTTTAATGAATCCCCTGATGGCTGATAGTATATTTCCGAATTCGAAACCGGACAGGAAGCTCTTGCTTGTCTTGCGCAATCTTTCCGACATCACTTTATTGATCGTCATGAGGGTGGTCATGGCGGTATTCGGGTCTTTTTTTGTCAGACCCAGGAAGTCTTCTTTCTTCAGGATCAATACTCTGGATTTCCTGGATGCATAGGCGGAGCCAGAGCGGGGCTTACTATCGAAGAGGGCCATCTCGCCGAAGAAGTTCCCCTTTTCTATCATTGCAATCGTCTTCTCTTCATCACCGGGTTTATCCAGAGATCTCTTGATGGCGACCTCCCCCTCCGTAACGATATAGACCGAGTCTCCTTCATCCCCTTCCCGAAAGATGATCTCATTTTCTTCAAACTCTTTTTCAATGATGACGTTCGATAACTCGGTCAGCAATTCATCTGAGTAATCTTTAAAAATTTCGTAATCTCTGAGGTTCCCCATACGGCCTCTCTATGAAATCACTTCACACAAAATCACGGTGATATTGTCAAAACCTCCCCGGGACTTGGCCCCTTCGATCAGCCGCTCCGCTTTTTGAGGAAGACTTGAGGGAAGGGTGAGGACGCCTTGGATCAAAGCGTCATCGACTAAATCTGTCAAACCATCGGAGCAGAGAAGAAAGAGATCACCTGGAAGAATCTTTCCCCTGATGAGGTCAAGGGCTAATGTTTCATCTGTACCCACTGCCCGGAGAATGACATTCCGGCGAGAATGCCTTCTCGCCTCAGCCGGAGCGATGAGACCCTGGTCGATCTGATTCTGGATCAACGAATGATCATGGGTGAGCTGTCTTAGTTTTCCCTGTCTGCAAAGATAGGTTCGGCTATCTCCCACATGACCGAGGATGAAGTCTTGATTATAAAAGGCGACCAATTCCGCCGTACATCCCATCCCGTGATGTTGTGGATTCCGCCTTACATGATTCATCATTCTCTCATTAGCTAAACGAAAGGCATCCTGGACCAGCTCAAGCGTTTCCTCTTCGGATCGGTTTTCTCCCCTGGAGAAGACCTCTAAGGTGGAATCGATAAAGATCTGGCTGGCCACCTCTCCTGCGGCTTCGCCACCCATTCCATCTGCCAGGACAAAGAGGCCCTTTTCCAATCGGATAGCGAAGGCGTCTTCGTTATTGGAGCGCTTCAGGCCGACATCTGACTTGCCAAAAAAGGCGATGTTGTGCATACTTAACTATACAAAAATCTCCACAGATTGGAAACTATAATTTTTCTTGACCTTGAAAGTCGATCGGGTATAATTGAAGTAATTTACCATGGCAGCTTCATCACCATCAAACGATGAAAATGGTCATTAGGTTAAGGTCAAGGGGTCAAAGTTTAAGAATCTATAGAAACTCGTTTATCGGTGAGGATTCTCGTATCGAAACAAGAAGCTTGAAGCTGGAAACTCGATTATCCAGCATCTACGAACGAGCCTCGATACGAGTCTCGACAACGACAAACGTTAAGATTTAAACACCCCAAACATAACCCTTAGACGAAACGGGCATCCCTGTCTGCGGTAGGCAGGGTTACCCTAACCCTCAGACCCAAGACTTTTATTTTCTAAGTAAAAAATATGAAACAGCCTCCCGTGATCGTTATTCAACTTTTTCATATCAAAGGTCCGGCTCCCCTCCATGGAAAGGAGCAGGAATTTTCTGAGCCTTCGATCTTTATTGGTCGCCATCCCTCCTGCCATCTTCGTTTTCCTGTGGAGCTGACTCACATCTCTCGGAAACATGCTGAAATCGTCAGAGAGGGAAACCAGTTCAAACTGATTGACCACAGCGCCAATGGGACCTTTGTCAACGGGAAAAAGGTCAAGGAAATCTATTTGAAAGATGGGGATGTGTTGACCTTTGCAGAGGGAGGCCCTCAGGTCAGTTTCCTCACGCAGATGAAGGAAGGTGGTGCTCCGGAGGTTGTAAAGGAGGTTCGTATCCAGCCTCCTAAAGTTGAGACCCCCATTCAGCCGCAGCGTCCTGTCGAGGAAAGACCTCCATCTGTTTTACCCAAACGAGATGAAGCATTAGAGGTTTCGGTTCAACCTGTGAAGGCACCCCTCATCATCCAATATGGTCCCACGATCCGATCCTTTAAACAACTCCCCATCACCATTGGAAAGAGCCCGAAGTGCGAGTATCCTCTGGATCATCCGGCCCTCTCTGACCAGCATGCCCAGATTTTCTTCGGTCAGGATCAATACTGGGTCAAGGATCTTACCGGTCAGAAACTGGTCCGGATCAATCGACAGCCCGTCGGATTTCAAGCCTCCCTGAAGCCAAACGACGAACTGGCCTTAAGCCCTCAGGGACCTCTCTTTCGGTTTTTTGGAGAAGGCCGTCTGGGCGAGATCGAGGAGGCTCCGGAAGAGAAACCCATAGAATCTTCCGAAAAGACTGGAGCGGTGGCTGAAGAGAAATCCATTTCTTCTAAATTTAAGAAGATATTTAAATCCTGAAAGAGATAAACCTACCCATCCTCCACAGGAG
>JASEIE010000150.1 GCA_030024065.1 Thermodesulfobacteriota bacterium | reverse complement strand
CCTCTCCCCTGGCGGGAGAGGGTGGGGGTGAGGGGGAACATACCACGTCCACCCCATGCACCACGTTGGGTGCATGACCAGTCCTGAACCTTACATGGTTCAGGGCCCACCTCAATCCTCCCCCCTGCCTACCGGCAGGCAGGCGTCAAGGGGGAGGATAATCCTTGGTAATTTTCATCGTTCGAGTGTGACGAACCCGTCATGAACGATTGCTTATAAGAGGTTTGTAAAATGAAGTATGAAGGGATGATCTTTCGACCACCCAGCGAGGCGGAAAGCCTGATCCTCCAGGTGACAGTGGGCTGTTCTTATAATCGATGCACCTTCTGTGGCGCCTATCGGGGGAAGACGTTCCGGGTCAAAAGTTTTGAAGAGATAAAAGAGGATATTGATGAAGTCAGTTCCTATTCTCCCCGGGTAGAGAGGGTCTTTCTGGCCGATGGAGATGCCCTGATCATTCCTCAGAAAGAACTCATTCGGATTCTATCCTATCTAAAAGCAAAATTGAGGGGGCTTGAAAGAGTAGGAATTTACGCCAATGCAAAAGATATTCTTCGAAAGGACGTAGAGGAACTGAAAGCCCTTAAGGAATTAGGTTTAGGAATCATCTATCTGGGATTGGAATCCGGAGATCCGGAGATTTTAAAACGGATTAAAAAGAATGCCACCGTGGGTCAGATGATCGAGGCAGCACAGAAAGTGAAGGAGTCTGGGATCCATCTCTCCGTGACGGTGATTTTAGGCATTGGAGGTGTGGAGGGCAGCCAAATCCATGCGGAAGAAACTGGAAAGGTCCTTTCAGAAATGGATCCGGACTATGTAGGAGCGCTTTCGCTGATGATCGTCCCCGGGACGGCGATTGAAAAAGAGATCGAAACTGGGAAATTGGTCCTTCCCACCCCATTTGGTCTGATCCAGGAACTGGAGGCGATGATAAGGAATTGCCATATGACTCACTGTTTCTTTGCTTCCAATCATGCTTCGAACTATCTGCCTCTTCGGATTTACCTTCCCGAAGAGAAAGAAGAAGCGATTAGAAGGATCGAGGAGGTCCTCCGGAGAAAGGACCCGGCCCTGCTCCGGCCGGAATATCTGAGAGCCCTTTAAAAAAGATGGGGAGATGGGGGGACACGGAGATGGGGAGACAGACAAGTTTTTTACATTTCAATCTGCAATCTAAAATCTACAATCTGAAATCAGAACAAGGGAGATGGATGATGAAAAATACGGTGGATTGTGAGATTCGGGTGAGATACGCTGAAACGGATCAGATGGGGGTGGCTTATTATGCAAATTATCTGGTCTGGTTTGAAGTGGGAAGATCAGAATTTTGCCGCCAGAAGGGATTCCGGTATGCCGATCTGGAGACATTGGGGTATAGACTTGTTGTGACCGATGTTCATTGCCGATACCGAAATTCTGCTAAATACGATGAGACCATTATCGTTCGGACTCGATTAAAGGGGTTAAATAAACGGATGATTGAATTCGGGTACCAGGTCCTTCATAAGGACGGAGAAGAGGTGATTGCCGAAGGAGAGACCCGGCATATCTGTATTGATTCGAATGGTAAGACAAAAAGCCTTCCCGATGAGTTTTTAAACTATCTTGCCAGTTGATTTTTCTTCCTAAACCCTTTCTTCTTTTTCTATATTACCTAGAAAATAGCCTTCTTAAATCCCTCCCAACCTCCCTTTGTCAAAGGGAGGGGTAATTATCCCCCTTTGTAAAAGGGGGATTGAGGGGGATTTTCATGTTTCGTGTCTGCCTTCTTTGCCTACCACTGTTAGACATAAGTAAAGGTGATGTTTGTCTTATGAGGCATCTTCTTGTTTTTGCTATTGAAAATTGAATGTGAATAGGGTAATGTTTTCACAATGGATTACCAAAAAATCTTGATTTTGAGGCTGAGTGCTGTGGGAGATGTGATTCGGACGCTCCCGGCGGTAAAGGCCATCAAGGCAAGCCTTCCTTTTTCATCCATCACCTGGATTGTCGAAGAACCCTCGAAAGCCCTTTTAGAGAGCCAGCCGGAAGTTAATGAAGTCATCCTGTTTCCCAGAAGAAGATGGTCAGAAGGGATAAAATCGGCAAGAGGATGGTGGAAGACCATGGGAGAGGTACGAAGATTCATTCTGGCCCTCCGGAGACAGAGGTTTGATGTGGTTCTCGATTTTCACGGAATTCTAAAGAGCGGCCTCCTTTCCTTTCTCTCCGGTTCTCGTCACAGGATCGGATTTGACCGAAAGTCAAGCAGGGAAGGAAATTTCCTGTTCTCGAATATTAAGGTGAAGCTTCCCGATGAGAGGATCAGTCGATTTGAGCAAAACTTTGCTCTCCTGAAGGGAATGAGTTTAAAAGTCCAGAACACGAATTATCAGCTTCATATCCCTGCGGAAGACAGAGAGGCTGTGAATTCGTTTTTTAATCAACTCTCTTTTCTGTTTAAGAGGCCTTTGATTGCCATTCATCCTGGGACAAGCCAAAAGACCCGATATAAAAGGTGGGAGCCTGAGCAGTATGCCCGGCTGGGAGATCGACTGATCCGCGAATTGGGTGCCACTTTGATCTTCACCTGGGGGCCTGGCGAGCTGGATTGGGTAATGAGGATTCAGAAGAGGATGAAAGAACCCTCTGTTCTCGGACCCCATACCATTTCCCTCACACAATTAGGAGAGGTATATCGACATTGCGATCTCTATATCGGTGGAGATACGGGTCCAATGCATATCGCCTCACTCATGGGAATTCCTGTTGTAGTCATTTATGGTCCAACAGATCCTGTCCTGAATGAACCCTTCGGACCTCATAAGGAAGTAAGAAAAGAGGTGGGTTGCAACCCATGCCGGAACCGTTCCTGTAAGGATCTCACCTGTTTAAACGAGATTACGGTCGAGGATGTTTTTAAGGCAACAAAAGAGGTTTTGCCTATAACTACTTGAAAATATATTGTTATTGACTTTACAGGTTGAATATAATAACTTTTAATATTTGAAGGGCAGAAGGCTTTGAAATCCGATTTGGAGAAGATAAACCGTATTCTGGTGAGAGGGGTGAACTGGGTGGGGGACACCATCCTCACCTATCCCACTGTCCAGGGGTTGAAAGAGTTATTCCCACATTGTCATCTGACTATTCTTGTTTCAAACCATCTGGTTGATCTATGGAAGACATTCCCCTATGTGGATGAAATTATCCCTTTTCATAAAAAAGGGGGGCTTCGGTCCGTCTGGGAAGATTTAAGCATCAGCCAATCCCTGAAGGAGAGGAGTTTTGATCTGGCCGTCATCCTCCCGCGATCTTTTCGTTCGGCCTTCCATGCCTACCTGGCACGGATTCCGATCCGGATTGGTTATCAGGATGAAGGGCGGTCCCTCTTTCTCACCCATAAAATCCCCCGGAAGGGAGATGCCCTTCGATTCCATCGTATCCATTATTATCGAAAACTGATTGAATCCCTGGGAAAGGTGGGGGACCTCCCTTCTCCACGACTCTTCCTCAGAGAAGAGGATCGAGGATGGGCCGAGAAGAAACTTGGAGAGTTGGGGGTTCTGGACGGGAGGCCTCTTATCGGTATCAATCCAGGAGCCACTTATGGTGTGGCCAAATGCTGGTACCCCGAACGATTTGGGGAGTTGGGGAAGAGGCTTTCTAAGAAATGGAAAGCCTCTTTACTCATCTTCGGCAAAGAGGAAGAGGGGGAAATGGCCAGAGAAATACTGAAATTTTTGGGAGATGGAGGAGTCGATTTAACGGGAAAAACCCACCTCCTTCAACTGGCCGCCCTATTGGAACGATGCCGTCTTTTAGTAACCAATGATACGGGGACAATGCATATGGCCGCGGCTGTCAGAACGCCGGTCGTGGCCATCTTCGGTTCGACGGACTCTGTCGCCACAGGGCCCTGGGGGGATGGCCATACGGTGGTGAAGAAAGAGGTTCCCTGCAGTCCTTGTTTGAAAAGGGTCTGCCCCACAGACCACCGATGCATGGACCTCATCACCGTGGATGAAGTCGAGGAGGTGGTGTCCCGTAAATTGGGGGAACTTAGATAAAGAACAAGTACCAAATACCAATAATCAAATAAATTTTACATGATAAGTTTATTACCCCTTTTGGGTGACAGGTAGGCACGAACGATGAAAATTCAACTTATTCCCCTCCCCCTTGGAGATTGTGTCGTAATGTCATTGCGAGGGAGTAAAGCGACCGAAGCACTCTCATAATGCACTGAAAATAAAGGGATTGCCACGCTCACTTCGGTCGCTCGCAAAGACAATTAAGGATTACGACACAGTCTCTTGATGGGGGAGGGTGAGCCTGCCCGCCGAACAAGTCATTTGGCAGGCGGGGGTGGGGGTGAAAAATTGATTTCATTACCCCCCTCACCTCAATCCTCTCCCGCCAGGGGAGAGGAGGTATTTTCCACATAATTCCAATTACCAGTACCCAAACGGAATTTATTCATAATTGGAATTTGGGGATTGGTGATTATTTTGAAATTGGGATTTGGAGATTGGTTATTGGGGTTTAATCATGGCCGACAAGATTCCCGTTTCAGTTTACGTCCTTACTTTTAACAACCATCGGACCATTGAAAGGTGCCTGAGAAGCCTCCATTGGGCAGAGGAATTGGTGGTCGTTGATTCCGGAAGTACTGACGGGACCTATGAAGTCTGTCAGCATTATACTGAGAAGCTCTATCAAAAGGAGTTTCAGGGACATCGAGATCAATATCAGTACGCTGCAGATCTCACCACCTGCGAATGGATTATGTTCGTCGATGCCGATGAGGAGGTTCCTCCGGAACTGGTGGAAGAGATTCGAAGGGAGTTGGATGGAGGGGCAAAGGACCGAGATGGCTTTTTTGTTTATCGCCGAACTTATTATCTGGGAAGATGGATCCGTTATGGAGGATGGTATCCGGATGGAGAGATCCGGCTATACCGAAGGCATAAAGGCAGGTGGGAGGGAGGGCTTCATGCGAAGGTGGCGGTTGACGGGAAGGTGTCCACTTTGAAGAATCAGTACCTCCACTACACCTATCGGGACATTTCGGATCAGATCCAGACGATCGATAAATACTCCCGGATTGCCGCTGAAGATATGGCTCAGAGGGGAGAGAAGTTCACCTTTTTCAAACTCCTCTTTCATCCCCCTTTTCGTTTTATTAAAGAGTATCTTTTTAAATTCGGATTTCGGGATGGGTTTCCTGGCCTGGTCATCATCGTCTCAACAATGTTCTACGTCTTTATCAAATATGCGAAACTTTGGGAATTAACTGCTGTTTCCAAGAAGGAGAGAAAAGATGACTCCTGATGAGGAAGCCTTTAAAGGAAAGAGGGTTCTGGTAACGGGTGGGTTGGGTTTCATCGGATCGAATCTTTCTGCCCGATTGATGGCATTGGGGGCCAGGGTGACGATCGTCGATAATATGATGCCCCGACTCGGAGGAAACCTCTTCAATGTAAAGGAGATTGTCGATCAGATCCATATCAACTTCAGCGATGTCCGGGATGCCCATTCTATGGACTATTTGGTGAAAGGTCAGGAATATATCTTTCACCTTGCGGGCCAGGTGAACCATGTGGATAGCATTCGGAACCCCATTCAAGATCTGGATATCAACTGCCGGGGGACTCTGGTCCTCCTCGAATCCTGTCGAAAGTTTAATCCGGAGGTGAAGATCGTTTTTGCCGGAACAAGAGGCGAGTATGGAGCTAGCGTGAAACTGCCTGTGGGTGAGGATCATCCCACCAATCCGAAAGGCATCTATGCAGTGACGAACCTGAGCGCCGAAAAGATGGTTTTGGTCTATGACGATGTCCACAAGATCTCCGGGACCTGCCTTCGCATTACAAACACCTATGGGCCCCGACATCAGATGGCCCACGATGAATATGGCGTGCTCAATTGGTTTATTCGAAAAGCGATGGACAATGAGATCATTCCCGTCTTCGGGGATGGTCTCATATTAAGGGACTTTCTCTATGTGGATGATTTAGTCGACTGTTTTTTGCAGGTAGCGACGTGTCCTTCGACCTATGGAGAGGTATTTAATGTGGGGACAGGTGTTGCTATCAGTTTTATCGATCTGGCGAAGAAGATCGTCAAGGTCGCGGGGACAGGGAAGGTTGCCTTTACGGAATTCACCCGGGAACGGAAAGAGGTGGAGCCAGGAGACTATTATACAGATATCTCCAAGATCAAACGGGTGGTAGGCTGGGAACCCAAAATCTCTCTGGAGGAGGGCCTCCGAAGGACGATCGAATTTTACAGAAAATATAAGAAGGAATACTGGGGATGAAGAAAGTGATGAGTTCGCCTGCCTACCGCAGGCAGGGAGTTCAGAGTTCGGAGATTAGAAAATTAAACTAAGAGCTTATCCGTAAATAATAATTGCTTGTAATGTCCCCCTTTGAAAAAGGGGGATTTAGGGGGATTTGTCCAAGGTTCATACTTTAAATCCCCCTCTGCCTACCGGCAGGCAGGCTCGCCCCCCTTTACTATGGGGGGGAAGTTGTTTGTGGATAAGTTTTAAATACTCCGAACTCCGAACTAATAACTCCGAACTGTTTTGGGATGGGCTGATGGTTCCTTTCATCGATTTGACAAGGCAATACAAAGAAATTGAGAACGAGATTCTCTCCGCCACAAAGCGAGTCTTTGAAAAGGGCCGGTTCATTCTTGGAGAGGAGGTTTCTGCCTTTGAGGAGGAGTTCGCCCGTTATTGCGGGGTCCGATATGGAGTGGGAGTGGGTTCTGGAACCGATGCCCTCTATCTGGCCTTAAAAGCAGCAGGAATCGGGGAAGGCGATGAGGTTATTACGGTAGCCAATTCTTTTATTGCCACGGCCATGGCGATCTCATTTTCAGGGGCCAAGCCGGTCTTTGTTGATATCGATCCAAAAAACTATACCATGGATCTTAATGCATTAAAGAGCTTATTGAGGAAACAAAAGACAAAGGGAAAGATCAAAGCCATTCTTCCTGTCCATCTTTATGGTCATCCGGCAGAGATGGGCGCCATTATGGATATTGCAGATCATTACAACTTCGTTGTCATTGAGGATGCCTGTCAGGCCCATGGAGCAGAGTATCAGGGGAAGAAGGTGGGTTCCTTCGGAGATCTGAGTTGTTTCAGTTTCTACCCTACCAAGAACTTAGGTGGATTTGGAGATGGCGGAATGGTGATGACGGATCATAAACATTTTTATGAAAAGCTCCGGCTCCTCAGAAATTATGGAGAGAAGAAAAAATATCAGCACCTCCTTAAAGGAGGAAATAGTCGATTGGATGAGATCCAGGCTGCTGTTCTTCGAATCAAATTAAGATATCTGGATTCATGGATCGAGAGGAGAAGGGAAAGGGCAAAAGCTTATACCACCATGCTTGCCTCGACGGATGTCATCTGTCCGGTCGAAAGGGAAGAGGCACGCCATGTCTACCACCTGTTCGTTATCCGGACAAAGAAGCGGGATGCCCTTCAGACATTCCTTAAATCGAAAGGGATCGACACGCTTATCCACTATCCTATTTCGATTCATCTACAGAAGGCCTTTAAGGAATTGGGATATCAGAGAGGGAGCCTACCAGTGACTGAACAATACTCCCGGGAGATTTTATCTCTTCCCTTTTTCCCCGAATTGAACGATGGAGAGATGGAGGAGGTTAGGGAGCAAATTAAGAATTATTTCAAGGAAAGTCAGAAGCGATGAGCGTCAGGGCATTGATGAAGAGAAAATTGGGCTTTCAACATCCTCATGATAAAGTGGTTGGGATCTTTGCCCGCTTTGGCCATCGGGGAAAGTTGTTGGATGCACCTGCAGGAACGGGAGTTCTCTCCAAGAGATTAAAAGAAATGGGTTTTGATGTTGTCGCAGCAGATATCGATCCCGATCTTTTTTGTGTGGAGGGAGTTTCGTGCGAAAGAGCCGACCTCAACATGAACTTACCTTTTTCAGATGGAATCTTCGATTTTGTCCTCTGCTCCAATGGCATCGAACATCTGGAAGACCCCTTTCATTTCATCAGAGAGTGTTTTCGGGTTCTTAAG
The DNA here is from genome assembly GCA_030024065.1 of Thermodesulfobacteriota bacterium. The sequence goes on along the minus strand of JASEIE010000150.1, from coordinate 1,144 downwards.
GAAAGCGGCAAATTGGTAATCACCACGCCGAATCTTCTCAACCTGAAGTCAAGATTAGCCAACCTTCTTGTTGGCTACAATCTCTTTACAGGAAGGCCATGCAATGAAGTGGATGAATTTTCAGGAGGCGAACACATCCATCTTGCCAATTATTATGAGTTGAGGGTGAATCTGCACCGGAATGGTTTTCGGATACTGGAAGCCACCACTCACGAGTTTAGCAACACCGCAATGATCCTTTTTTTCCTATTCCCTTTTATCTACCTTGCGACCTATCGAGCTTTTCGCAGGGAAAGGAACCCTATACAGCGAGAGAGGAACAGGGAGATTTTGAACCATGTGTTATCTGCCGATCTCATATTTGGAAAAAAACTCTTTCTCGTCGCAGAAAAAGATCCCCGATACGTTAAAACAAAATGAAAATTCTTCATCTCTTCAGCGATTGGAAATGGACAGGACCCTCTGAGCCATTATTGAACCTTTGCAAGGAATTGGAGGAAAGGGGCCATGAGGTGATCCTGGCCTATCAAAAGCCTCCTTTTTTGGTGGAGGATAGTTTTGAAAAAAGGATCTTAGAAAGGGGAGTCAAAGGAACAAGCCAATTTCATCTGAACCATGCCTTAAAGATTTATCATCCCTCTTCTATCCGGAAAAATCTCTCCGATATCTCCAAATTGACGAGTTATCTCCGTCAGGAAAAGTTCGACATCCTCAATGTCCATCAATCACACGACCATATTCTGGGTGGATTGGCAGCGAGGAGATCAAAAACTCCTACTGTTGTTATACGGACAGACCACAAACGGGATCCTTTGAAACCTCACGTGGGAAATCGTTTGCTTATTTCAAAATTAACCGACGGAATGATTACTTTTTCAGAGAAGGCAAGAAGAGAAGATGCGGAGCATTTCGGGCTTCCCATTGAGAGGGTTGTTAAGGTAACTTCGGCGCTGGATCTCGATCGATACCATCCTCAAAAAGAATTTAAGGACATGAGGTCTATTTTCGGAATTGGGCCCGATGAGATGATCATCGGGATGGTAGCCCGATTTCAGAGGTACCGAAGGACAGAAGTCTTCTTGGAGGCGGTTAAAAGTATCGTTAAAGAATTTCCGAAGATCAAGGTGCTCCTGGTGGGCCGTTC
>JASEIE010000014.1 GCA_030024065.1 Thermodesulfobacteriota bacterium | reverse complement strand
AAATCCCTCCCCACCTCCCTTTGCCAAAGGGAGGGGTAATTATTCCCCTTTGCATGGCATGACAGGGAAAGGATTACCAAAGGGGGAAGCTTAAAGTCTCCCTTTTGTAAAGGGAGACTTAGAGGGATTTCTCAATGTTTAATTCTATTTTGACGGAACTCTGTATAGACACAAGGGGCTTTTCCACATTATATCGGGATGGTTATGTCAGGATAATACTAAATATGGGGGAGGGACGGCCTCCTATAAGTAGATATTGTGAAAATCCGAAAAAATCAGAAAAAAAATTGAATTAAGTATAAAATTTTACTTGACAAATTTGAATTTAAGGTTTACTTCTTATCGCCAAGTGGAAAAAAGTGGGGAAAGGTGGTATGGTTTCTTGAAAAGGAGGGGGTGAAAGGGTGTTTCGTGGCAGATATGAGCACACCATAGATTCTAAAGGCCGGATCAGTATCCCTTCAAGATTCAGAGAGATCCTTAGTAAAAAGTACGACGATCGGGTCGTCATCACCAATTTTGACCACTGCCTCGTTGCATTTCCCTATGAAGAGTGGAACCAAATGGTGGAGCAGAAGGTGGGATCTTTTTCCATCTTGCGAAAAGATACGAGCGCCTTCCTGAGGTTCTTTTATTCGAGCGCTATCGATTGCGCCATTGATAAACAGGGAAGGCTTCTCGTCCCCCAGACATTGAGAGATTATGCCAGCTTTAAGAAGGATGTGGTTATGGTGGGCGAGGGGCGATTCATCGAGATCTTTGCGAAGGAGCGCTGGCTGGAGGTGGCGCAGCAGGCTGAGGAGGGTTTTGACCAGATCAGGGACGCTCTGGCGAACCTGGGAATTTAATCTTTTAAATTGCAGATTTCAGATCGCAGATTGCACCTGCCTGCCGGTAGGCAGGGATTGAAAAATCTAAAATCTAAAATGAGAATAATTTTGGAATTTGATGGAATTAAAACATATTCCCGTGATGGTTGAGGAAGTGATGAGTTTGTTGAGATGCGAACCCCATCGGACCTATGTGGATGCCACTCTGGGAGGCGGCGGGCATGCACAGGAGATCTTAAACCGGACCGAACCCGATGGGATTGTGATCGGAATGGAATGGGATGAGGAGGCCATCGGTGAAGCCCGTAAGAGATTGAAGCCGTATGGCGAGCGAATAAGAATATTTCGAGAAAATTTTATTCATATGGGAGAGATATTGAAGGCAATGAAGATGGAATCTGTGGACGGGATTCTGCTGGATCTTGGCCTCTCTTCCATCCAACTGGAGAGGGAAGAGAGGGGGTTCAGTTTCAGGGGAGAGGGACCTTTAGATATGAGGATGGACCAGCGGAAGGATTTCACTGCCGCCGATCTGGTCAACCGCCTTCCTCTTTCGGAAATGGAGAAGATTCTCTTTGAATATGGAGAGGAACGATGGGCCAGGAGGATTGCAAAGGCCATCGTCTTCGAGCGAGAGAAGGAGCCTATTCAGACAACTCAGGCACTGAGGAAGATCGTCCATCGCGCAATTCCAAGAAGGTTTCGTTCATACCGAATCGATCCTGCAACGAGAACCTTTCAAGCCTTGCGGATCAAAGTGAATGAGGAACTGGAAAACCTGAAGGAGATTCTGGAATCGGGATGGACCTTTTTAAAAAAGGGAGGCCGGATATGTGTCCTCTCCTTCCACTCCCTCGAGGATCGAATGGTGAAAGAGACCTTCCGGAGAGGGGAGAGGGAAGGGGTGATACGCGCCCTGACGAAGAAACCTTTAACGCCTTCTGAAGAGGAACGGAACCAAAACCCGCGATCCCGCAGCGCCAAACTGCGCTGTGCGGAGAGGGTGTGAGGCTGGAGATGTCGGAGACTCTGAACAAAAGTGAGGATCGAATTCTCTGGACGGAGAAGATTCGGAAGGGAAAAGTCATAGGGATCAAACCTCATCTCCTCCTCTTCTTCGGTCTCCTCCTGCTCGTTTTAATCGGAGGTTCTCTCTTCTATGTCTGGTCGAGAATACAGGTCATTCACCTCGGATACAAAATCTCAAACGCCCTGAAAGAGGGGAAGGCGCTCACCGACGCCAACAAAAGACTGCGTTTGGAGGTCGCCACGCTCAAATCCTACGCACGGATTGAGAAGATCGCAGTGGAGGAGTTGAAGATGGTCAAACCCAAACCCGACCAGGTAATCGTGATCCGATGAAAAGGAAATCTATCAACTGGTTCAAGGTCAGAGTCATCCTCATCTCGTTGCTTCTCTCCTTCTGCTTTGTCCTCATTGTGGGAAGAATGTTCCAGCTGCAGGTACTGAAGAAAGAACAGCTTTATAAACTGGCGGCCCGGCAACAGGTCAGTCAAATTCCGCTCGTCCCGAAGCGGGGAACCATCTATGACCGAAATGAGAATGAGCTGGCCGTCAGCATCGAGGTCGATTCGGTCTATGCGGAAGCGAAAAGGGTCGTTGAAGTGGAGAAGGCAGCCCATGAACTCTCTGTCGCCCTACAGGCCGACCAGAAGGAATTGAGACAGAAATTGAAGAGCCGCAAATCCTTCGAGTGGATTCAGAGAAAAATTTCTCCGAATGAGGTTGAAGCTGTTAAAACCCTCCACCTTTCCGGAATCCATTTTCTAAAAGAGAACAAACGATTCTATCCCCATTCCCAACTGGCCGCTCATATCATTGGTTTTGTCGGCCTTGATTCCAGAGGTCTGGAGGGAATTGAACTTCAATATGATGTTTTGCTCAATGGAAAGCAGAATGTCTGGACGACGGAGATTGATGCCATGGGCCGGGGGATCATGATGGCCCGAGGCCCCTATGAGAAGGAGGATCACTACCGGAATGTCATCCTCACCATCGATAAACAGATCCAGCATGTGGCCGAAACAGAGTTGAGCCATTCTGTTCAGAAGTGGGGGGCAAAGGGAGGAATGGTCATCGTCATGGACCCCATGACCGGAAAGATCCTGGCCATGGCCTCCTCGCCCTTCTTCAATCCGAACCAGTTTATCCAGTCCCGGCCCAAATCCTGGAGGAATCGGGCCGTTTCCGATGTCTTCGAGCCGGGTTCTATCTTTAAGGCCTTTCTTGCCGCGGCTGTCCTGGAAGAGAAGATCGTTCAACCCTCCGATTCTTTCTTTTGCGAAAATGGTTCTTATACCATCTACGATCGGAAGATCCGTGACCATTCGAAACACGGATGGCTTACCTTCCAGCAGATCATCAAGTTCTCGAGCAATATCGGAGCAGCAAAGGCGGCAGAGAAGATGGGGAAGGAACGGTTCTATCGATATATCTGCGACTTCGGATTTGGAGAGAAGACGCGAATTGGCCTTCCCGGAGAAGCGAAGGGAATTCTTCAGCATCCGAGATACTGGCCCCCGATCACATTGGACACGATCGCTTTCGGACAGGGAATCGCAGTTACAGGGATTCAGATGACGGCTGCTCTTTCAGCCATTGCCAACGGAGGAATCCTAATGAAACCCTATGTGGCGGAGAGGATCACCAATGAGAGAGGAGAGGTTACCCAATCCTTTAAGCCGGAGGCAGTCAGGAGAGTTATTTCAGAGGAGACGAGCCGAAAGGTGATCGCTCTGCTCAAGGCGACCACGGAGAAGGGTGGGACAGGAGAACAGGCCGTTCCCGAGGGATACGAAGTGGCAGGAAAGACGGGGACGGCACAGAAGGTGGATAGTATATTGGGGGGGTATTCCGAGGATAAATATACTAGTGGGTTTATGGGATTTGCACCTGCTGATGAACCGAAGATCGTCGTTCTGGTTGTGATCGATGAGCCACGAGGATCCACTTATGGAGGCATTGTGGCTGCGCCTGTATTCAGGGCGATCGTGGAAAAGGTTCTCCCCTATCTCAATGTCTTTCCGAAGGGCACGATGATTGTAAAGAATGAATTGGATCTTGCTCCGATGAAAGAGACGGCCTGGGCCTTACCCGTGACCGAAGGGGTGAAGGTCGCAAAAGGGGCGGAGAAGGTGTTGATGCCGGATCTCACCGGATTACCGATGCGGAGTGCGTTGAGTCGTGTCGAGGGAAAGGGGATGATCATCAAGGTTTCAGGGAACGGAAGACTCGTAGAACAGGTTCCCAGGGCCGGAGCAATCATTGAGAAAGGGGAAATCTGTTATCTGAAGTTTGAGTCTCCGTCTTAATTAAAATAATTCGCTAAGAGCATAGCGCAGAGCGCATAGCGTTTTTAAAAGATCATGGAATTGATGAAATTACTGGAAGGAGTGGAGATCAGAAAAATCGTGGGAGAGACCCGAAAAGAGATTGAGGGGATCGCTTACCATTCCCATCAGGTGAGGAAGAATTTCCTCTTTGCAGCTATCCGGGGCATGGAGGTGGATGGACAACAGTTCATTGGAGAATCCATTGAGAGAGGAGCGGAAGTCATCCTCTTAGAAAAGGAACATGAAGCCATCGACAGGACCATTGTCCTGGTTCCGAACAGCCGTCAGGCCCTGGCAAGGGTTGCCTCAAACTTTTATGGAAATCCGTCAGCGAGGATGCATCTGATCGGGATCACAGGCACCAACGGGAAGACGACCACCACCTATCTCCTGGAATCGATCTTCAAAAAGGCAGGGTACGGTGTGGGTGTGATCGGGACGATCAATTACCGGTATGGGCAGAAGGTCGTCCCTGCATTGAATACCACACCGGAATCTTTAGATCTCCAGGGAATCCTCTGGGAAATGCTCGGGGAGGGAATCTCTCATGTGATTATGGAGGTTTCCTCCCATGGTCTTGACCTCGACCGTGTCTTTGGATGCCAATTCGATGGAGCGGTCTTTACGAACTTCACTTTAGAGCACCTCGACTATCATAAGACCCTTGAACGATATTTCGAAAGCAAGAGAAAGCTCTTTTCCGAATTCCTGATGAAGAGCCTTAAGCCAAGACGATTTGCCGTGACGAACCATGATGATCCCAGGGGGGAGGAGATCGTGAGGGGGGTTGATCTTCCCATCCTTCGCTATGGTCTGGATCCTTCCTGCGACATCTCTGCAAGAGAAGTCAACTCTTCCTTCGAAGGCATCTCCTGCCGAATCAAAACTCAAAAGGGTGAGTTTCCTCTGCGTTCGAAATTGATCGGAAGATTTAACATCTACAATATCCTCACTGCGGCGGCCACGGGAATCGGGATGGGTCTTCCCCTGGAGATTCTTAGAGAAGGAGTGGAAGGGCTTGGAGGCGTCTCAGGAAGGTTTGAGAAGGTGGCCAACCGACGAGGCATTCATGTCATGGTGGACTATGCCCATACCCACGATGCCCTGGAACGGGTTCTATCAGGATTGAAGGACACCCTGAGCCATTCCCCTCAGAGCGATGGCAAGATCATCACGGCCTTCGGTTGCGGTGGCGACCGGGATCGGACGAAGCGACCTCTGATGGGAGAGGTGGCAGGGAAGTATAGCGATCTGGTCATCCTCACCTCGGACAATCCAAGGACAGAAGACCCTCTGGCCATCATCGATGAAGTGGAGAAGGGGCTCAAAACCCTTTCCCTGGAGGAGTGGCATCGAAACGAGATCGAGGCATGGAGATCGAAGAAGGGGTATCTGAAGGTTCCCGACCGGAAGGAAGCGATCAGGATGGCAATTCATCTGGCCCAACCACGGGATGCTGTTCTGATCGCCGGCAAAGGCCATGAAGATTACCAGATCATCGGAAAGAAGAGGATCCCTTTCGACGACCGGATTGAGGCCAGAAGGGCACTGGAGGAAGTGTGACCTTTCGTATCGATGAGATTATAAAAGCCACAGGTGGAAAACTTCTTCAGGGAAAAGAGGATGCCGTCTTTGAGGGGATTTCCACGGATTCGAGAACCGTGGCTGGCGGATCACTCTTCATTGCCCTGAAAGGGCCTCGGTTCGACGGTCACCATTATGCCATCGAGGCCCTGGAGAAGAGGGCAGGGGGTGTGGTGATCGAAGAGAGTAAGTCTGGCGACATTCGATGGAACGGTTATCGATCCCAGGCGGTCATTGCGGTGAAGGATACGCTTCATGCCCTTGGAGAGATCGCCCGGGATCGGAGGCGCAAGTTTGGTATTCCTGTCGTTGCATTGACCGGGAGCAACGGAAAGACGACGACAAAGGAGATGATCTCTGCGTGCCTCGAGACGACTTTTCCTATTCTCAAAACGAAGGGAAATTTGAACAATCTCATTGGGCTCCCCCTCACCCTCCTCAACCTCACCGGAAAAGAGAGGATTGTGGTTCTCGAGATGGGAATGAATGTGCCCGGGGAGATCCGGAGGTTGACCGAGATTGCAGAGCCTGATGTCGGACTGATCACCAATATCCAGAAGGCCCACCTTGAAGGGATGGGGAGTCTGGAGAAGATCAAGGAGGAGAAGGGGGCGCTCTTCCGGGGAATGAGAAAGGATGGTTCGATCATCGTCAATCAGGATGATCCCCGTGTGGTCAGTCTCGCAGAGGAGTTTCCGGGCCAGAAGATTTTATTCGGGATCGATCAGACTGCCGATGTCATGGCCAGGGAGATTTGCCTCAAAGGGTCAGAGGGAACATCCTTCATCCTGATTCTGGAAGGGGAGGAGGCAGAGATCTCTCTCCCATTGCTGGGGAGGCATTTCGTTCCCAATGCCCTTTCCGCCATTGCTACGGCAAGTCTCTTCGGTGTCGGGCTGGAGAAGGCAAAAGAGGCTCTGGAGCGGTTCCGACCTTTTCTCATGAGAATGGAGATCATTTCCCTTGAAGGAGGAAAGACCCTGATCAATGATGCCTATAATGCCAACCCGAATTCAATGGAACTATCCCTTGAAACCCTTTCAGAGTCGAGAGGAGAGGGCAGAGCCATCGCGGTGTTAGGGGATATGCTGGAATTAGGAGATTTCACAGAGGAGGCGCATCGGGAACTGGGAAGGAAGGTTGGGGAGCTTTCGATCGACCTCCTCTTAGCCATGGGAGAGGAGGCCCCTGTGCTTGTGGAATCGGCCATCCGCCATGGGTTTGAACCGAAGAAGGCCATCGTTGTGGAGAGCCATTCGGAGGCTGTTTCGATATTGAAAGAGACGATTCGGAAAGGGGATTGGATACTGGTCAAGGGTTCGAGAGGAATGGCGATGGAGAAGATCGTCCAGGGTTTAAGAGAAAGGAGGGAAGAAAAGAATGCTCTATCATCTGCTCTATCCTCTTCATGAGATCTTCTCCTTTTTCAATGTCTTTCGATACATCACCATCAGGACGGTCTATGCGATTCTGACCGCCCTGCTTATCAGTTTTATCATCGGTCCCTGGATCATCGAGAAGTTGAGGAGCTTTCAGATAAAACAGGTGGTGAGGGAGGATGTCCCATCCAGGCATCTCTCCAAGAACGGGACGCCCACCATGGGAGGAAGCCTGATCCTCATGGCACTCCTCATTCCGACCCTTCTCTGGTCTGACCTGACCAATCGCTATGTCTGGATTGTGCTGCTGACCACGGTGGGATTCGGAGCGCTTGGATTTTTCGACGATTATAAGAAGGTCAGGGATAAGGATGGTATTGGCATTAGGGCACGATATAAATTCCCCATCCAGGTGGCGATGGGTTTGGTGACCAGCTGGATCCTGTTCAACACCATCGACCACGATTCGAGATTGACATTGCCCTTTTTCAAGAGGGTGATGCCGGACCTGGGGAACTGGTACATCCTCTTCGGAATGCTGGTCATCGTGGGGACAGCCAATGCCGTCAACCTGACCGATGGACTGGATGGATTGGCCATCGGGCCGGTATTGATCGCCAGCGGCACTTTCATACTCTTCTGCTATTTGGCGGGTCACTACCGGTTTGCCAGTTACCTTCAGATCCCCTTTGTGAAAGGGAGCGGAGAGCTGACCATCCTGTGCGGAGCCCTGGTTGGTTCCGGTCTGGGCTTTCTCTGGTTTAACACCTATCCTGCCCAGGTCTTTATGGGCGATGTCGGCTCGCTCGCTCTGGGGGCTGCCCTGGGGACAATCGCCGTGGTCACCAAACAGGAATTCCTCCTGGTGATTGTGGGCGGGATATTTGTGATCGAAGCCCTTTCGGTCATCATTCAGGTCATCTCTTATAGGTTGCGCAAAAAGAGGGTCTTTCGGATGGCGCCCATCCATCACCATTTTGAATTGAAAGGCTGGGCAGAGCCGAAGATCATCGTCCGATTCTGGATCATCGGCATCATTCTCGGACTGGTAGCTATCGGCACATTGAAACTGAGGTGATAGTAACTCAACCCTTCAGGGTTGAGTTGGGTCAAGGCTAAAGCCTTGAGTTACAGATGAAGGGTTAGACAGGGTTGCACGGTAAATTTTTTATGGATCTTAATAGAAGAAAAGTGTTGGTGGTGGGGTTAGGCAGGACTGGATTGGCAACGGTCAAGTTTCTTAAGGCCGAAGGGGCAATCATCAGCGCCACGGAGGTAAAAACGAAGGAGGAGATGAGAGAAGTTCTCCGGGAGTTAGAGGAGATAGGCATCTCAATGGAGTGGGGCGGTCACACTGCGAAGAACTTTCTCAATCAGGATCTCATTGTCCTCAGTCCGGGAGTTGACCCGACGGCCAAACCTGTTCGGGAGGCATTGGATAAGGGAATACAGGTGATCAGCGAAATGGAGTTAGCTTACCATTTCATCCAGGTTCCCATCATTGCCATCACAGGGACCAATGGTAAGACGACAACGACCCTGCTCATCGGTGAAATGCTGAAGGAGGAAGGGAAGAGGGTGGGAGTGGGTGGCAATGTGGGAGAACCCCTGATCCTATTCGCGGAGGGAGGAGATCAATGGGAGATATTGGCCGTTGAGGTCTCCAGTTTTCAGTTAGAGGGGATCGAGGCATTTCGGCCCCGATGCTCTGTCCTTCTCAACATCACCGAGGATCACCTCGACCGGTATTCCAGACATGAAGACTATATTGAAGCGAAGTTGAGGATTTTTAAGAATCAGGGTTCCGATGATATCGCCATTCTCAATGGAGATGATCCCATTGTGATGAAGTATGCGGAGAGGGTGAAGGCGAAGAAATTCTTTTTCAGTCTGAAGGAAAGGGTCGAAGAAGGCGCCTTTTCCAATGGCGAAGAGATCCTTCTTAAACTGAAAGGATCGGAAGAAACCTATTCTTTGACCCATGTCCCTCTGAAAGGGATCCACAATGTGGAGAATATGATGGCAGCAGTCATTGCGGCGAGGCTCTTCGGCAGTTCAAAAGAGGCGGTCGAAAGGGCTCTCAATCGGTTTGAGGGGCTGGAGCATCGCCTCGAATTTGTCAGGGAGATTGAGGGAGTCCCCTACTACAACGACTCCAAGGGAACGAATGTGGGTTCTGTAGTCAAGTCTCTTCAGAGTTTTAAGAAACCTGTTATCCTGATCGCAGGCGGGAAGGACAAGAATACGGACCTCAGCCCTCTCAGGGAGTTAGTTCAGGGTCGTGTCAAAAGATTGATTCTTATCGGGGAGGCCAGGGAGAGGATGGCCCGGGAGCTCGGGCCTCTGACAGATACCCTCATGGCAGGGACTCTGGAGGAGGCGGTCCTTCTCGCTCATGGGACAGCGAGAAAAGGGGAGGTAGTGCTTCTTTCACCTGCCTGTTCGAGTTTCGATATGTTTAAAGATTACAAGGAGAGAGGAGAGGTATTTAAAGCGGCCGTGCACCGCCTTTAGCAGGCAGGGTGCTTAGTTCGGAGCATGAAAAAAAGAGACTCCGAACTCTCAACTCCGAACTCCGAACTAACGATATGAAAGCAAGAGGAAGGTTCGATTTCATTCTTTTGTTTGTGGCCCTTGCTCTGGTGGGGATCGGGATTGTCATGGTCTACAGCACAAGCGCCATCATCGCCGGAGACCGGTTTGGAGATCCCTACTACTTTCTGAAGAGGCAGGCCCTTTATGCTGGAATCGGTTTTGTATTGATGATCCTGATGATGTTCTTCCCTTACGAAATGCTGAAACGATTTGCCTACCCCATCTTCATCCTTTCCGTTCTCTTATTGATTGCTGTGTTGATCCCGGGGATAGGCCATCGGGCGGGAGGGGCGATGCGCTGGTTGAAGATCAACGGTTTTTCCTTCCAGCCCTCGGAATTTGCCAAACTCGGTTTGATCATCTTTCTATCTTACTTCCTGACCAAGAAGGAGGGGAAGATTCGAAGCTTCTCCTTCAGCTTTCTTCCGACGATCCTCCTCTCCGGTCTTGTCATCGGACTGGTGGTAAAGGAACCCGATTTCGGAGCTGCCCTCTTTCTGACGGTCATGGTCTTCCTCCTTCTTTTTATCAGCGGTGCGAGGGTGATCTACATTGCCAGCGCTTTCTTGCTTGCCACCCCGGTGGTCTACTATCTGATGATGAATGCGGAATATCGTCTGAAAAGACTGATGAGTTTTATCCGGCCCTGGGAGAATTCCACAGGAGCCAGTTTTCAGATCATCCAGTCCTTCCTCTCCTTTGGCTCAGGCGGCCTCTTCGGGCTGGGACTGGGAGAAGGGAGGCAGAAACTCTTCTTCCTTCCTGCTCCCCACACGGATTTTATCTTCTCCATCATCGGAGAAGAACTGGGACTGGTGGGTGCGATGCTGGTGATCCTTCTCTTCTTCATTCTGACGTTGAGAGGAGTTCTGATCGGGCTTTCCATCCAGGATCGGTTTGGCGCCTATCTGGCGCTGGGGATCACGTTGATCATCTCTCTTCAGGCGGTCATCAATATGGGAGTGGTCCTGGGACTGCTGCCGACCAAAGGGTTGCCCCTTCCCTTTGTCAGTTATGGAGGGACATCGTTGATTGCCAATTTAATCGGGTTGGGGATCCTTCTTCGCCTTTCAACCCATGCGGAACGAAGATGAAATGTGTGATTGCCGGAGGCGGCACAGGCGGCCACCTCTTTCCCGGGATGGGGATTGCTGAAGCTTTTGTTGAAAGGGAAATGGAAAACGAAGTTCTATTTATCGGGACAGAGAAAGGGATTGAGGCGAGGGTGCTGGCCGGAGGGAGATTTCCGCTCAGGATGATCCATGCCATGCCCATCAAAGGAAGATCCTTAACAGGGAAATTGAAGGCCCTCTGGACTCTTCCAAAGGCCATCTCCGAGGCCTCTGCCATCTTGAAGGAATATCAACCCCAATTCGTGCTGGGTGTCGGAGGGTATGCTTCCGGGCCAGCGCTTTTGGCCGCCTTTTTTCTCAGGATGAATAGAGCCATCCATGAACAGAATGTGATCCCGGGTATGACCAACCGGGTCCTGAAGTGGTTCAGTCAACGGATCTTCATCTCTTTCGAAGAGACGAAGAGATACTTCCCTGAAAAGAAGACCATTGTCACCGGCAATCCGATCAGAAGGGAGATAGCCGCCTGTGTGCCTTCGCGAGAGATTGAGGATCGGTTTACGATTCTCATTTTTGGAGGAAGCGCAGGCGCTCACCGGATCAATCTGGCGATGATGGGGGCCCTGACGTCGCTCCAGGGGTTGAAATCATCTTTGAGATTTATCCATCAGACAGGAAAAGAGGATTTCGATTTCGTTTCAAAGGGCTATCAGGAAAAAGGATTTGAGAACCAGGTCAGGCCATTCATCGACGAGATGGCATCATGCTACCGGATGGCAGATCTGGTGATCTGCCGTGCAGGGGCAAGCACTGTTGCGGAATTGGCGGTTTGCGGGAAGGCATCGATCCTCATCCCTTATCCCTATGCGGCCCATAACCACCAATGGATGAATGCGAGGAGATTGGTGGATCGGGGCGCAGCGAAGATGATTCTGGATGAGGAGTTAAATGGTCCATTGCTCTCAGAGACCATTCTCCACCTTTATCACCATCCGGAAGAGAGAAAGAGAATGGAAGGGGCAATCCGGAAGGTGGGGCGACCGGGGGCAGCAGAAGAGATCGTGGATCATTGTTATGTCTTGGTGGGAAGAGCATGTTGATGACGATGAACGATAAACAATGAACGATGAACTTTAAACTTATGATGAAGTCGTAAAAAGTTGTCATTCCCGTGAAAACGGGAATCCAGAGAATTCTTACTAAATGAAAAGACTGGATTCCTGCTTGCGCAGGAATGACAGAAAATCGTCTTTTCAGACTTTTTACGAGACCATCACCTATTTATGTACCGAAAAATTAAAATTAAAAACATCCATTTTGTCGGGATCGGTGGCATCGGTATGAGCGGCATTGCCGAAGTTCTGCTCAATCTGGGTTACCGGATCAGCGGATCCGATGTCAAAGAGACGGAGGTGACCCGGAGGCTTCAGTCCCTGGGATGCGAGATCCATTATGGCCATCAAAAGGAGAATGTGAAGGAGGCAGATGTCGTTGTGGTCTCTTCTGCGATCCGTGCTGGCAATCCGGAGATCGAAGTGGCTGAGGAGAGGCTCATTCCTATCATCCCGAGGGCGGAAATGCTGGCGGAATTGATGCGGATGAAGGTTGGAATCGCCATTGCAGGAACCCATGGAAAGACGACGACAACCTCCCTGATCGCCACTGTCCTGGGCGCCGGCGGCCTCGATCCCACGGTTGTGATCGGAGGGAGGCTCAACAGCATCGGAAGCAATGCAAAGTTAGGACAGGGAGAGTTTCTGGTTACCGAAGCGGATGAGAGTGACGGCTCCTTTCTTAAACTGATGCCCACCATTGCGGTGGTGACGAACATCGATCCGGAGCATCTCGATTATTATCGGGGAATCGAAGAAATCAAGGAGGCCTTTCTCGATTTTATGCACAAGATTCCCTTTTTCGGATTGGCTGTGCTCTGCCTCGATCACCCCAACATACAGAGTCTCATCCCAAAATTGAAGAAGCGGTTCACGACCTACGGATTGACGACTCAGGCTGACTTTCAGGCGAAAGAGATCGAATTCGACGGGCTTTCTACCACCTTCGATGTTTTCCATCAGCGCAAGGAGATCGGAAGGCTCCGGATCCGGATGCCGGGGCTTCATAATGTCTATAATGCCCTGGCCACTGTGGCGACCGCTTTTGAACTCGATATCCCGTTTCAGGTCATTCAGGAGACCTTGAGGGACTTTAGCGGGATTCAGAGACGATTTCAGATCAAAGGGGAGAAGAAAGAAATCCTTATTGTGGATGATTATGGCCACCATCCCGTGGAGATCATGGCCACATTGAAGGCGGCAAGAACAGGATGGAAGAGAAGGGTCGTTGCGGTCTTTCAACCCCATCGCTACACCCGCACACAGGCCCTCTTCCATGATTTTTTGACCGCCTTTTACGATGCCGATGTCCTCGTCCTGACGGATATCTATGCGGCGGGAGAGGACCCGATAGAAGGAGTGGGATCGAAAGCCCTTTCCGAGGGGATACGGGAATATAGTCATAAGGATGTGACCTATATCCCGGATAAAAAGGAGGTTGTTAATCATCTTCTCCGAGTCATCGTTCCCGGGGATATGGTGATCACTCTGGGCGCAGGGGATATCTGGCAGGTGGCAGAGGAGTTGGTGAAACGGCTGTAAACAGTTCGGAGTTCAGAGTTTTGAGTTCGGAGTAAAAAAAGAAATCTCCGAACTACGAACTGATTACTCCGAACTCATCATGCAAAGCAGATGATGCGGGATTACAAAAAAGAGGCGAAGGGTTTGATCACGGGAAGGGTTCTCTTTGATGCGCCCTTAAAGCAGTTCATCTCCATCAGGGTGGGAGGCCCTGCGGATTGCCTTCTCTTTCCGAAGAGTGTGAATGAGTTGAGAAAGGTAATCCGCCACGCGAGGAGGAAAAGGATTCCTTTGTTTGTTCTGGGAAAGGGAACCAATCTCATCGTCAAGGACAGAGGAATCAGGGGCTGGGTGATCAGTCTGGTCCAGGGATTGAAGAAGATTCAGATGAATGGTGAGATGGTGGAGGCTGAAGCCGGCTGTATCCTCCAGCAACTGGTCCAATTCTCGATTCAGAAGGGGCTCGCAGGGCTTGAGCCCTTCTTTGGCATCCCGGGAACAGTGGGAGGCGGGCTTGCAATGAATGCCGGCGCATGGAACGCGGAGTTGGAGGATGTCGTCAGCGCCGTCACTTTAATGAAAGAGGATGGAGAGATTGTGGAGAGGCCTCGATCGAGGCTTCGATTTTCTTATCGACACCTGGCACTGTCTCCCTCATGGATCATTCTCAAGGGGCGTTTTCATCTGAAGAAGGGAAGGAAAGAAGAGATCCTTGATCGGGTGACATCTTATTACGAGATGAGGAAGAGAACGCAGCCCCTCGATTATCCGAGCGCAGGCTCCATTTTCAAGAATCCGGAGGAAGGGCCTGCGGGGAAGTGGATTGAGGAGGCAGGGCTGAAAGGATTCCGAATGGGGCAGGCAATGGTTTCGGATCGCCACTCCAACTTTATTATCAATCTTGGAAAGGCAACGGCCGAGGAGATCCTCAATCTGATGGAGTGGGTGGAGAAAAGGGTCTATGAAGAGAAAGGTATCTCCCTGGAGAGAGAGGTAAGAGTGGCGGGCGAGTGAAAGAGTCATCACTCAAAAGGAAGAAGATCGGCGTGCTGATGGGCGGTCTCTCCCGGGAGAGGGAAATTTCTCTGAGGACGGGGAAGGCCATCCTTAAAGCCCTGGTGGAGAAAGGATATAAGGCCTGTCCCATCGATGTGAGTCATGAGGTTGCCGAAAGGTTGATGAAGGAAAAGATTGAAATAGCCTTTAATGCCCTTCATGGAAGGTACGGGGAGGATGGAACGATCCAGGGGATGCTGGAGATCATGGGGATTCCCTATACTGGGTCGGGTGTCCTGGCGAGCGCCCTGGCCCTTCATAAGATCACGGCCAAAAAGATCCTATCCTATGAGAAGATCCCGACACCTTCCTTCGAATTTCTTAGGCGGGAAGAGATTGAGAGAGATCCGCCAAGGCGAATTTCTCTTCCGATTCCGCTCGTCGTCAAACCGGCAAGGGAAGGATCTACGATCGGAATCTCCATTGTCAAGAAAGAAGAAGAGCTTCTCCCGGCAATCAAGGAGGCGGGGAGATATGATGAAGAGATCTTGATAGAAGAATTCATGAAGGGAAAGGAGATCACCGTTGGCATCCTCAATGATATTCCTCTTCCCATCATCGAGATCGCTCCCAGGAGCGGGTTCTATGATTACCATTCCAAATATACGAAAGGGGAGACGCAATATATCATCCCTGCGCAGATTCCGAGGGAGAAGTATCTCTATGCTCAAGAGATCAGTCTGAGGGTCTTTAAAGTCTTTGGCTGTTCGGGTTTTGCAAGAGTCGATCTGATGACGGATGAGGAAGGAAATCCATTCGTCATCGATGTGAACACGATGCCGGGGATGACCGAGACGAGTCTCCTGCCCAAAGCGGCTGAGTTCGTAGGCATTTCTTTCGGGGAATTGGTCGAACGGATACTTTTAGGGGCATCGCTAAAGTTGGAAAGTGGAAAGTAGAGAGTGGAGAGTGGAGGGTTAAAACCACACTCCACTCTCTACTTTCGATAGACGGATATGGGTGAGGAAAAATTTTTACGACCGGAGAAGAAGAGAGAGGAAAAAGGAGGAGAGAGATTTCAGGAGGTTCTCAAAAGAGCAATCCGGATGGCCTTTCGACTCCTCTTTCTCATTTTTTTTCTCTTCATCAGCCATCGATTATATGTCCATCTCCTGGAGGACTCTTTCTTTCAGGTGAAGGAGGTTGAGGTGAAGGGTTGTCGAAAGATTCCGGAGAAGGCCGTCCTTACACTGGCGGGGATCGAAGGGATGCCCAATCTCTTTACGGTTCCACTGAAGGAGATTTCCAAACGGGTGGAGGCCCATCCCTGGGTCGAGCAGGTGAATGTGAGGAAGGTTTTTCCTGACAAGATATTGATTCAAGTCGAGGAGAGAAAGCCAATCGCCATCCTTCAGATGGAAGAGCCTTATTATATCGATTCCAAAGGGGTGATCTTTTCACGGGTGGGAGACCGAGATGAGTATAATTTCCCCTTTTTCACCGGGTTGACCCGACAGGCTTTTGACAAGGATCCGGTGACGGGAAAACATCTCATCACGAAAGCCCTCGAATTTTTAAAGGTCGCCCAAGAAGAAAAGGTTCCTCCCCTGGATGGGATTTCGGAGATACATATGGAAAAGACCTTCGGGATTCAGTGTTTCACACAGACCGAGGGAGTGGAGGTCAGAATAGGATGGGATCATTTTGGAGAGAAGTTGAGAAGATTGTCGCTCATCTGGTCGGATCTTCAGAAGAGGGGAGTGTTGGCAACATCGATCGACTGCAGCGACCTGAAGAGAATGGTGGTCAAGAAGATTCCCCGCAAGGGGAATTAGGAAGGGGGTGATTGAAAATGGGTAAGAAGGATTCGCTGGTCGTCGGATTGGATATCGGGACAACAAAGATCTGTACGGTCGTAGGAGAGGTGGCAGATGGCCAGGTCAATATCATTGGTCTCGGGACCTTTCCCTCAAAGGGATTGCGCAAGGGTGTGGTCATCAATATTGAAAGCACGGTCCAATCCATTAAAAAAGCGGTGGAAGAAGCCGAACTGATGGCCGATTGCCACATCACCTCTGTCTATGCCGGTATCGCAGGGGGGCATATCAAAGGGATCAACAGCCATGGGGTGATCGCCATCAAGAACAAGGAGATCTCTCAGAACGATGTGAAGCGGGTGATCGATGCGGCGAGCGCTGTGGCGATCCCGATGGACCGGGAGGTCATTCATACCATTCCTCAGGAGTACATCGTGGACGATCAGGATGGGATCAACGACCCTGTCGGAATGTCGGGAGTGAGATTGGAGGGAAGGGTTCACATTGTCACCGGCGCCATTACCTCTGCGCAGAACATCGTCAAATGCGCCAACCGGGCCGGTCTTGATGTGGATGACATCGTTCTGGAACAACTGGGCTCAAGCGAAGCCGTGCTGACTCCTGAAGAGAGGGAGCTGGGCGCAGCCATCATCGATATCGGGGGCGGGACGACAGATCTGGTTATCTTTTCGAACGGTGCGATCAAGCATACCGCCGTCTTTTGTGTGGCAGGAAGCCATATCACCAACGATATCTCTATAGGCCTTCGCACGCCTGCGGAGGAGGCGGAGAAGATCAAGATCCGTTACGGATGCGCGCTCACCTCCCTTGTTCGAAAGGATGAAACGATCGAGGTTCCGAGCGTAGGGGGGAGGAACCCCCGTGTCCTTTCACGCCAGACCCTCGGAGAAATCATTGAACCCAGGGTGGAAGAGATCCTCACACTGGTTCGTGATGAGGTGACGAGAATGGGTTATGGAAATCTTCTTTCGTCCGGCGTGATCCTCACGGGCGGGAGCGCCATCCTGGAAGGCATGCCTGAGTTAACCGAGCAGATTTTTAATCTGCCTGTTCGAAGGGGGACGCCTGTGGGAATCGGGGGCCTGGTCGATCTGGTGAACAGTCCGATGTATGCCACCGGAGTGGGTCTCGTCCTTTACGGAAGTCGAAATAGGGCACAGAGCCGGTTTAAGGTGGGCGGGGGTAATATCTTCAGCAAAGTCAACCGCCGGATGAAGGAATGGATCAGTGAATTCTTTTAATGGAATGATGGAATATTGGAATAATGGGTAAAAAACCCATCATTCCACCATTCCATTTTTTCAATATTCCAATTTTGAGAGAAGGAGGAGAATATGATCGAGTTCGACGAGAACAGAAATATGGCCGCCAAGGTTAAGATCATCGGGATTGGGGGAGGGGGAAACAATGCGATCAGCACCATGATTTCCTCTCAACTCAACGGAGTTGAATTTGTCGCAGCCAATACCGATGCTCAGGCATTGGCGGCAAATCTTGCTCCCATGAAACTACAACTGGGCGCCAGTCTGACAAAAGGCCTGGGCGCCGGAGCCAATCCGGAGGTTGGAAGAAAGGCCGCCCTTGAGGATGTGGATATGATCCGCGAGGTCCTGAAAGGAGCGGACATGGTCTTCATCACAGCCGGTTTGGGCGGTGGAACCGGTACGGGTGGAGCGCCCGTGGTTGCTGAGGTCGCTCGTGAGATGGGCGCCCTCACCGTAGCCATCGTCACGAAACCCTTCCATTTTGAGGGGAAGAGGAGGATGAAGCAGGCTGAAGAGGGACTAGCCAATCTGAAAATGACAGCAGATGCCCTGATCACCATTCCGAACCAGCGACTCCTCAGCGTCAGCGGAAAGAATATGACCCTGATAGAGGCCTTCAAGAAGGCGGACGAAATCCTCTATCATGCCGCCAAAGGGATTTCGGATATCATCGTCGGCCACGGGATCATCAATCTTGACTTTGCCGATGTTCGAACCGTCATGTCTGAGACGGGAATGGCATTAATGGGAACAGGGATTGCCTCGGGCGAGAATCGATCAATGGAGGCAGCCCAGAAGGCGATCTCCAGTCCCCTCCTCGAAGATATCACGATTGAGGGAGCCAGAGGTCTTCTCATCAATATCACCGGCGGAGAGAGTATGACCCTCAGCGAGATCAATGAAGCCACCACTCTCATCCAGAAGGAGGCTCACGAAGATGCCAATATCATCTGGGGAATGGTGATCGACCATGCGATGAGAGATGAAGTCCGGGTGACCGTCATCGCCACCGGCTTCGGAAAGGGTGTGGAGAAGACAATGGAGAAGACGATTGCATCCCGGCTCAAGAAAGTTCCTCCCATTCAATTTGGTATTAAAGAGCGCAGCAAAGAGATTCCTCCCTTTTCCATCAGCGTCAAGGAAGGCAACCGGGAGATCCCCACTTTTATGAGGAGGGTGAAGGTCAACGAACGATTCGATGAGTTGAAATTGGAGCCGTCTTCCGATTTCTCTATCGAAGATCAGGATCGTTTTGACATCCCGACGTTCTTAAGGAAGCAGGCCGACTGAGGCTGGAACGTGGTAGGTGGAAAGTGGTAGGTGGTCGAAAGAAATATTCCATGAATGTGTGGAAATCTGTTATAGTGTAGTTACGACTATCTACATTCTACGATCCACTGACCATGGTTTCCCGGAAACTCATTCAGAAGGCCAAAACGATTCTCGAAAAAGAGAGGGGGACGGTTCGAAAACCCTGGGGCGGGAGGATTTCCGTATGTCTCATCTATCCCAACTCCTACCATGTGGGAATGTCCAATCTGGGATTTCAGACCGTTTATCAATGTCTGAACTCAGAAGACGATGTGGTCTGTGAGAGGGCCTTCCTTCCCGATTTAGAAGACCTCCAAGAATACCATAAAACTCAAACTACCCTTTTCTCTCTGGAATCCCAGAAGCCTCTTTCCGATTTCGACCTTTTAGCCTTTTCCATCTCCTTTGAGAATGACTTTCTGAACATCCTCACACTTCTGGACCTGGCCCGAATACCTCTGGAAAGCCGCCTTCGTGGAGAGCAGTATCCGCTGGTCATTGCAGGAGGCGTGTCCGTCTTTCTGAATCCCGAACCCCTCAGTGAGTTTTTCGATCTCTTCGTCATCGGCGAAGCGGAGGAGGTGATCGGTGAGCTTTTAGAGGTCTACCGGCATTCAAGAAAAAGGAGGGAAGATTTATTGAGGAAGTTGGCCGGGACAGAGGGAATCTATGTCCCGAGATTTTATCATGTTAACTACGCCGAGGACGGAAGGATAGAAACGGTCGATCCCGAACCAGGATTGCCCCCGAAGGTTAAGCGGAGATGGATCTCTGAGATCGATCGATTCCCGACCCAATCGACTCTCTTCACCCCGGATACGGAGTTTAAAGAGATGGCTTTAGTAGAAGTGAACCGGGGTTGCCCCAGGGGGTGTCGCTTCTGTGCAGCTTGTTTTGTCTACCATCCCTTTCGGAATCGAAGCCTCTCTCTACTCGAATCGCTTACCCAAAAGTCTCTTTTAAAGGCGCACCGGATCGGTCTTGCCGGAACGGCTATCTCCGACTATCCCCATCTCCTTCCATTATGCCAGGACATCCTCTCCCGTGAAGGAGGGATTTCGCTTGCCTCATTAAGAGTGGATGCGATTCAACTTTCCCTCGTCGAATGTCTGAGAAGAGGCGGGGCTCGAAGTGCGGCCATTGCCCCTGAAGCGGGATCAGAGAGGCTCAGGAAGGTCGTTAAAAAAGGGTATAAAGAGGAAGAGATTCTAAAGGCCGTCCATACCCTATTTGAGAATGGACTCTTACAGATCAAGAACTATTTTCTGATCGGGCTTCCTTCTGAGACCGATGAGGATGTCAAGGCGATTGCCGTCATGGCCAGGAAGATTCAGCATCAAATCGTCTCCAACCGGAAGATCGAAAAGAGGAGGTGGAAGTTAATTCTGAGCGTCAATCCATTTGTGCCAAAGCCAGCGACTCCCTTTCAGTGGGTCCCCTTTGAAGAGGTGAGTGAATTGAAGAGGAAGCTGAAGATGCTTAGGGGTGGGCTCAAAGGGGAGCGCAACATCGAGATGATTCATGACCTGCCGAAATGGGCCTATATCCAGGCCCTGCTCTCGAGGGGAGATCGAAAAGTGGGAAAGATTTTAATGTTAGTCCATCGCCATCAAGGGAATTGGGATCAAGCCCTCCGTGGGACGAGCATCAATCCCGACTTCTATGTTTACCGGAAAAGGGATCTGGACGAGATCTTTCCCTGGGATTTCATCGACCACGGCATCGCGAAAGAAAAATTGAAGGAGGAGTATCTCAAGGCGATGGAAGAAGCTATTTAACGATGAACAAACGATGAACAATGGACGATGGACAATGGGCAATGGACAAATAATCCCCCTCTGGTCCCTTTTAGAAAAGGAGGAGAATCTAACCCCTCCCTTTGGTCTCCGACCCAGAGCGCCTGCCTGGCGGTAGATAGGGTCTCTGACCCGGAGGGTAAAGGGAGGCTGGGAGGGATTATGTAGCGGACACGGATGACGCCTGCCTGCCGGTAGGCAGGGACACGGACACGCCTGCGTGCCGAAACGCAGCACTTCGTCGTGCAGGCACGAAACACGAGGCACGATATGAGAACAGAAAAAGTTTCCTTTATGAGTGAGGGTCACAAAATTTCAGGGATCCTCCATCTTCCGGATGAAGAACATCCTCCCTGTGTGATTGCTTCCCACGGTCTTCTCTCCAGTAAGAACAGCGAAAAATATATTGCTCTTGGAGAACAAATTTCAAAGGAAGGAATAGCCATGCTTCGCTTCGATTTCAGGGGAATTGGAGAGAGCGAAGGAGGGGAGGAGGACAATACAGTCAGTAAAAAACTGGTCGATCTCAGCTCTGCCATCGATTTTGTGCGGTCTTATCCAGGTCTTGGAAATCGGATCGGATTGCTGGGGTCAAGTCTCGGAGGCTTTCTCTCTCTGATCAGGGCTTCGAGGGATGAAGAGATCCAGGCTGTGGTGGTCTGGGCCACCCCTTTTCATATGGATGACTTTGAGTCGAAGGAGAGGGATGAGGAGACGCCACTGCCTCCGGAAGCCTTTTTTGAAGATCTGCCAAGGCATCGGCTGCTTCCTCTTTTACCTCGGATTTCGAATTGCCTGGTCATCCACGGTGAAGAGGATGAACTCGTTCCGATCGAACAGGCCTATGGGATCTTTCGCCACCTCAGCTTGCCGAAGGAGATCCATGTGATCGGAGGCGCGGACCATCGCCTCACCGAACCCAAACACCGTCAGCGCGCCATCGAACTCACCACGGAGTGGTTTAAGAGGTATCTGTAATGAAAGAGAATGAGTGGATTGTAATGAGTCCTTCTGAATTCTATGGCCAATAAAGCCAACTGTGATTCAGACAGTAGGACTATAGACCTCAGACATTAGACTGAAGAAAGAAAAATGGCTAGAGAATACACACGGATAAGGCTTCGGCATGAGATTAGCCGAACGGCTGGCAGCTACCAGAAGGAATGACACTCTTGCATATACGAAAGAATTTCAAAAGAGTGGAATAGAGTTAATTTCCTATATTAGAGAAGTCTGATGTCTAACGTCTGAAGTCCAGTGTCTGAATTGCAGATAAAGCCAAAATGATGCTTGTAGTAATCCCGAATAGTTGTTATCATCCAAAACTGCAATGGATATAAAGGAAGTGCTCAAAAATATTAAGAAGACAGAATCGCCTCTGAAAAGGCAGCTTCTTATGGTGGCCCTGGTGAGTTATCTTCTTAAAAGACAAGGTAAAGATACGCCTGTCGTTATCGGCGGTTGTGCCCTATCATACTACTCGAGGGAAGTCTTTTTTACTGCAGATATAGACTTGGCCTACGCCGACAGGGAGGCTCTCGATGCTGTCTTAAAAGAGATAGGTTTTGATAAAAAAGGTAGGTACTGGGTTAATGAGGAATTGGGGATGGCGATAGAGTCCCCCGCGTCTATTTTAGCGGGGGAAGACGCCCCTATTGAGATTGTCGAATTTGGGGAAGACCTTCAATGCAAAATTATAGGCATAGAAGACTTGATCATAGACCGCCTGAATGCCTGCAAGCATTGGAAATCGCAAATAGACTGTGAAATGGCGGAGCTCCTTATAAGGAGATATCAAAAGGAATTGGACTGGGATTATACGCAAAAGAAGGCAATAGCGCCTCACAATGACACTCTATCAGACCTTTTGGAATTAAGGAGTAAGGCAGAGAAATGAAGGTGCGTGTTAAAAAATATGAAGATTTATCGCCGACAGATTTTCTCCTCTTAAGGGAAGAGGCTGGACTCAGGAGATACAGAAAACAGATTGCAAGGGATCCGGAAGAGAGGGAAATCCTTCTGGACTTGGCGATTAAAAAGATAGAGGATAAAGAGAAGGATGATTTTATTCCCGCCGGATACAGAAGAAGGAGACTGAGGGTTTTGTAAAAAGAATTGGGATTCCCAGCAAGTATAAACTGGCTTAATGAAAAATGCAGAGATGTCCCCATGGATTTTGAAAGACCCTGAGGGCATTAGGTTGTGAGATTGGTTTTAAAAATTGGCAATATATTTAGGCGAGTGGCGGGATGATCATCTATAAAGTCTTTTCCAAAAATTATGAGCTTAAGAAAGGTGAGCTGATGGGTATGTTGATAGAGAGAAGGAAAGACCCGAGGGGATTGACGCAGGTTGAATCGGGGATGAGATGGGCAAACGTGACTTTTGGCCATATGGTAAAAGATAAGAAAGCGATGTTCGTTGTGCCCAGTGAGTTGAGGTTAAGGAGCGATACCAGGTGGCTTGTGGAAAAGGGGGTGTTTACCAGAGAAGAGTTATTTGGGATATCTAAGCTGATGGACCAGGCGGTCAAGGGATAAAGAAAGAGCTGAGGGGCAACCCATCAAAAATTAATTATAAAAAATGGGGCGAACTCAATTGGGTTCGCCCCTTGTATTTTATGGAGCCTACGGACGGAGACGAGCAAAGAGTCATCTCATCCATTTATGTTTCTCTGATCTGTGGGCCTGATTCTTCAAGCCCTTCCTATGAGAGCCAATCCTATCAGAATGATATGGACAAGGCGCAAAGGTTGCTCCGTGAAGAGAAGTGGAATAAGGCTATTGCTGCCTATCGGGAGATCATTCGAAAGGCTCCGAAAAAAGGTGAGCCCCGGTTCAGTCTGGCGCGGATTTATCAGAAAATGGGTCATTTTGGTTTGGCTTTGAGTGAATATCAGAAGATCGTTGATCTGAAGAATGAATTGGGACGGAATCACGTCTATGTCTTGGAATCGGAGAGATCTATTAAGGAACTTAAGGAAAATTATCTGATAAGACACCAATCTATTATGAAGCGAATTAAGCCATGTGACAAGGGTCCAATTTCATCTGGAGGAAGAAAATGAAGAAAATAAACTTTTCAAAATTTATTATTTTGATCCTGATCTTTTTAGCCTCATCCTGTATCCCTAACCAATTGAAACCTGGAGGGCCCGTTGAAGATGAAGTGAGTCAGCTCATCCGGAATGCACCACCAGCCGAGTTATATCCTGATGCTGGCATTATTAACTTATTGGATGAGAGTATTGTAGAGGTTTTTGAGGATGGAAGACATAAAGAGACCCTCCATGTGGTTTTCAAGGTACTCAATGAGAAAGGAAAAGATAAAGGGGATATCGAGATCGGTTACAACTCCCGCACACAAACTGCCTCGATCATCTACGCAAGGACCATCACCCCGGAAGGGAAGATCATCCCCTTGAATGAAAATGCCATCAAGGTTGTTACCCCTTACAGTTCCTATCCTTCTTATAGTGAATATAAAGAGCTTACCTTTTCCATGCCGGGGGTGACGGTGGACTCCATCGTCGATTATAAGGTTGCGATAGAACAAAAGACGCCTGAAATTGAAGGAAAATTCTCAAGTGGATTCTATTTTCAAATGTATGACCCTACTTACCTCTGCAGGTATAAGGTCATCACTCCTGAAGATATGGATTTGAAATACCACGTCATGGGTGTCCAATTAAAAGTCAAATAAAGTTAGCTGGTTAGACATGCTATTTTCTATTTTTGGATAATTTTTGTAATCGTAATTTGTAAGCAATTGAATTAGCGGAACTTTTTCAAAAAGGGTGACACTTAGAATCTGCAAAATAGTGTAGAGACTGATGTCCATGTTGAGTCGTTTTTTAATGATAGCAACAAGAATGTAGACGGCTATGGCGATCCATATTTGGGTTTTAACGGCATTTTCAGAAGTGCCAAAAAACGACTTAATCCGAAGATGTTGTTTGATCCATTTGAAAAATAATTCGATTTGCCAGCGGCACTTGTAGAGCATTGCGATGGTAAGTGCCGGGAGAAGAAAGTTGTTGGTAAGGAATGTAAAGCGTTTATTTCTCTCTGCATCGAAATATTTTACTCGCCGGAGTTTGTCGGGATAATTTTTAAGTGAGCTGGGGTTAGCGAGCATAACCGTCTGATCATATTTGAGACCCGTTGATTTATCAACGGGATGGGAATAGATTCTATTA
>JASEIE010000149.1 GCA_030024065.1 Thermodesulfobacteriota bacterium | reverse complement strand
CCCATGCGGGTATCCACCTCACCATACCCGCCCTCTATGAGGAACTGTCGGCGATCACCGAAATCGTCAACCTCCACGCTCCTGGCACAGACTCGGGCCGCGGCCGTCTCCGTGCTCAGTACGTTTTATCTGAACGGACACCCCTCCAGGACAAGTTGTGCCGAACCCTTGACGTGTATCGCCACGCCCACCGATAGCGTTCCAGACCCTCAGTGTATACATGATCCCGCCCTTCACTAATAACTCAAACCCTCGAAAATCCTTACCCTTAATAATCATTCCAACGTCCAAGCCGCGATAAGTAGGAAACTCACGCTAGAGATGATAAGAACTTGCTTTAGGATGAGTCGAATATATGAGAAACGGAGTTGTATGTCAAGATAGAGGGGTCCCTTGACCCCAGTTTTTTTAATCATTGAGGAGTGAAAAAGTCACACCGACATAGACAGAAATGTGCTTCGCCTTTCGGGGTCGGACCAAGACAATTGGTTGATTTGATGAAGCAATTTTGAATAAAAGAGGCTGATCTGGAGCTTAAAGTGGCAATTTTGGGGATGAAACCACCCTGATTAGGAATTTTGAGGATAACCAGGTGCCGGAAGCATCCCGGGAAAATTGCACTTAGAGAACTTGAAAATCCTTATGCCTTCAGTTTTTCCTATGAAAATGGCAATCTAAGGCCAAAAAATACATATTCTTGGGACATAAGCGTTTGATTGTCAACGACTTAGCTTGGTCCGACCCAAACCATGAACAAACCATGACATGCCCCCCCATACGTACACCACCTTTTGGAAAAAGCTATTGACTTTTTTTTGGGGGGAGGTATGCTGTTTTTGTTACCAAGAAGCCAGCGAAGGTCTCTTAAAAGTGATATTCATGGAAGTTTGAAGGGAAATGGTATATTTTTAAGTTGGAATGTTCTTTTTAAACTTGTATGTCCTTGAAAAATTCGTTTATTTTTTCAAATGTGACAATGTCAAGCTATTCTCAACATTAAAAGGAGGGTCATTATGAGTAGGAAAATTCATTTTTCATCCACATTTGCCCTGTTCCTGATCTTGGCAGCCATGGCCCTTTTCGCTGGATCCGCCCAGGGAGCGTGGGAACCGCCGGCCAAAGTGTCAAAGGAAGAAATGGTCAAGATTTCGAAAGCCGTTATCGCCATGCCTGAAATCAAGATCAAGCAAACAGAGGACATCTTTCGAATCCGCTCTGTGGATATGGACTGGGACATTGGCGTGATGGTGTATGAACCTGAAGACGCCACCAAGATCCCGAAAGGGCCCGACGGCAAAAAGGCGGGGATCTTCCTGCTCCATGGAGGCACGGGGGATTACAAGTCCATGGACCGGCACGCAAAGATGCTTTCGGGAAAGTTTGGCTATAAGGTCGTGAGCATGACCTATCCTGGACGATTGTGCTTGCTCACCCCGAGCCGGGATTGGAAGGGAGACACGCTCAACCCCGATGGCACGGCGCGGACGCCCCTCTGGAGTAAAGAGTCACGAATCACACCCGATCAATATCGCATCGTCAAAGATCAGTCGAGAAGAAAGCTCTACGGGACCATCATTTCCCTTGAAGCGAAGGAAGGAACGGAGCTTTATTACCGCATGGCTGGCTGGCCGGTGGCGTTCGAAGAGGGGACCAAGGAAGGTTGCAAGCGCCATCTGCCTCCGGATCAATATTCAATCTACATCCACGGTCATTCCACGGGTGGGCCTTTCGCCTTCATGGCCACCCAGCGAGTTCCGAACATCGTTGGGGTGATAGGCTATGGGACGTCTCCCTTCGGCTACATGTACCAGGCGACCGGAAAGGGTACTTGGGATTTCCCTTTCACCTGGCTGAGGATGCGGACGTGGGCGGATACGGCACGTTACATGTACGAAGGGATTAAAGACAAGGGCTACGGCCTGGCAATGATGATGGAGCTTGTCTTCGAGGAGTGGGAGGACGATAAAAAGAGAGCTAATTTCAAAGCAGAGGATTTTATCCATAAGAATTCGACGAAGGCGCTGGCGGACGCGGCCCGGGCCACGGCCAAACGGATGAAGCTGGACGAAAAGGCAACGGAAGAACTGGTTCAAAGATACGTCGGGTACTGCCGCGAGCTATCCGGCCCTGGAGTGAAACCGGTTCCGCCTGTCTTCTCCATCCACGCAGGGGATGACGATACGGTGAGCTATGAACACCTCATGAAGGTGATGCCCCTGTTCGAGGCCATGAAGCCCGCGCCAAAGGTGAAGGGGATGCTCCTTGCCGTTGGAACCCACGATTGGACGATTGTCGATAAGGACTTCCCGGAAGGGACCGTTCCGGTGGTGGTAAAGCTCTGGAACGACGCCATCCTGGGTGGTTTTTTTCTGAAATAGGAGAATGGCAAGAGGGGGCGTTTTTCCGTCTGGAACACGCTCCCTCTTGCGTATGCAAATTACCGTTGCCTGGCACCAAGGTCTTTTCTTGCTGCTTCTCCCTTGCTCTCGATTCTGTCGATAAATTTGTATCATCTGGATTTATACCAATTATATCTACCAGTCGCCTTTCAAAAATACATAGAAATAAAATACCTTTTATGGGGAGGAAGAAATGGAGAAAAAAAGTACTAAGCTCCGGAAGCTGCTGCAAAACAAGGATGAACTCTTGATTATGGTGGTGGTGGGAACAGCCCATGAAGCTCAGCTGGCAGAAAAGATTGGTTTCAAGGCGTTGGGGATATCGGGTTCCAATACCAGTTCCCAAATCTTAGGACTCCCGGATGCAGGGTTAATCACGATGACCGAATTGGTAGAAAATGTTGAGCGGATCTGCCGTGCTGTCGATCTTCCTGCAAGGGTAGACTGTGATACAGGCTTTGGCAATGCCATCAACGTCCGGCGCACTGCCGATTCGGTGATTCGGGCAGGAGCTGCCGCCCTTTTTATGGAGGATCAGGTGGCGCCTAAGAGATGCGGCTTCGTCAAAGGAAAAGAGTTGCTTCCCCTGGATGAAGCAGTTGGGAAATACCGTGCGGCAGTGGATGTGAGAAACGAACTGGATCCGGATTTCATCATTATGGCCCGAACGGATGCCAGAGGGGCCGTCGATGGAAGTCTCGAGGAAGTCATCCGTCGGGGGAAAGCATACCTCGAAGCTGGGGTAGATATATTCTATCCTGAGGCCTTACAGTCAAGGGAGGAGATCAAACAGGTGCGCGATGCCTTGAAAGACTGTTTGCTGTATGCGAGTACGCAGGCCATTAGGCCACCGCTCACTGAACAAGATTATAAGGAACTCGGCCTCTGTATGGCCATTTCTCATGTTTCCAGAGTAGGTTCTGTGGCGATGTATGATTATCTGGTAGAACTTAAAGTGCGTGGGATAGGTGCTCATGATGAGTTTGTACAAAAAACACAGAACCATCCGTTAGGTGGTTTTGGAAAATTCGATCTGGCAGGCTTTCCCAAAATAGTGGAGTGGGAAAAGAAATACCTTCCTCAGAGACAGTTGGAGAAATACGATCGGTCTCTAGGTATTTATGATCCACGGGTAGGGCACGGGCGAAAGGCCTAAAGACGCAGATAGGGGGGGATCCTTAGCCCGATTTGCGATCTTCCCGGATGAACACGCGGAGGAAGTATCTAAATGATATTAACCTATAGAAAGGAGAAAGTTGCCATGAGAAAATCTCTTGAATTAATCGCTGTTCTAACTATCGTAGTAGCCACTGCCCTGGTAACAAATTTAGGGACGGTTCTCATATTGTATTGAGATATCAAATTGATACAAACTGTTTTCCTGGCCTTCCCTTTCTGGGTCGCTTAATCTCAATCGCCTTCTTATCCATCTGCTCCCGAAACCCTGCCGCCCCAATTGCTCCCTTAGCCACCTTCTCCCTTATCTCTTGCTCCTCTTTATCTCTGTTCGAACTAACATATTCCCTGTATGCCCTCTGCCTTTGAAACGGATCTTTCCCCATAAGCTCATAAAGATCATGTCTATCTGTCAGTCCATCTCCCTTTCCATATCCATAGACTCTGTAGCTGCTCCATGGATATTCCCGGGGATTAAGCAACTCTTTGCCCGATATCAAACGCCTGAGGACAATAGTTGGATTGAATCCTGGTTTCGAATCCTCAAGTATGATTGGCTCAGGTTTAAGGATTACATGAGTTTTACCCAGTTAGAGAGAATGATAGAAGATTTTATCGATGGTTACAGCCGTCTGAGGTATCATGGGGCGATTGGTTATGTCACACCTGACCAGAGGCATTCTGGTGAGGCAGAAGCTGTCCTTGAAGCCCGTTTTGAGAGAAAACGGGTGGCCCGGTTGAAGAGACTTGAAATAAACCGTAACTCAAAAAACCAAATTCAATGGAAGATGGCAGCCTAAAATGCGTGCTTGGACCTTATGCAATTTTTTGTTTGACAATTCAGAAACGGCGCAGTAATATCTAAGTGGGATGTGATTGAGGCCAGAGCCCGTGGGACCGCGACGACGGCCAAGGAATTCATTGAGACGTTGGAGCAAAGGATGCCCTTTAAGGTGACGGCGTTGCACGTGGATGGGGGATCGGAGTTTTATTCGGACTTTGAGCAGGAGTATCATTTGAGCAGGAGTGTCAGAGGAGGAAGATTCGGCTATTTGTTTTACCTCCAAAGAGTCCAAAGCTCAATGGTTGTGTTGAAAGGTCCCATCGGACTCATACAGAGGAGTTTTATGAGGTCTATGAATGTTCATGGAACGTGACAGAACTCAACCCGGAGATTAGACATTAGGAGTACGTTTATAACTGTGTGAGGCCTCATCAAGCATTGAATTACAAAACACCGTTGCAATTTCTCAGAGACAGTGGCATTGTTGATTCCAGTTACCCCTCGGATCTGTCTCATATGTAGTGAACGAGTACAAGAACTTTATTATATATTTCGTTTTTGCTATAGTTCACCTGGGGTGGCTTCCTGCTTTGGATATTTTGTTGTTGTGCTAAACACACTTTATCCAAAGTGGTGGCTATTCCACAATAATTCAAGCAGATTTTTATCAATATTTTATACAACTACTAGGGATATTATATGTAAAACTGAATTTTTTCCATTGGGGCACGAAAGGATATTCGTTGATTTCTTTAATGCCCAAAAGAATCCTTTCTTTAAGTTTTTGCTTGGAAGTTACTTGGATATGTTTCAGGAAGGTCCTGAACATTTTACTAAAAAGCGTCTCAACCAAATTTAGTCAGGAACAATGCTTGGGGATATGGACAAACACAATTCTTCCCTGACGGCTGGTTAAATTCATAGAGAGGAGGAAAATGAAATTGAGAAGACTTTATTTTTTGTCGAGTCTGGTTGTGGTGTTGACTGTGGTAAGTCTTTGGCTGGGAATTACCCTGTCTTCCGCCGCAGCAACCACCCAGAAGCCGTACTATGCGGGGAAGGTCATCACTATCTGGGTACCTTCTGGTGTTGGCGGTGGGGACGACCTTTTTGCGCGTTTCATAGGCATGCACTTGGGCAAACATGTCCCTGGAAACCCTAGCGTAGTCATTCGTAACCAGCCTGCTGCAGGAGGCCTGATTGCCGCTAACTCAGTGTGGGCCTCAAAGCCTGATGGTCTGACCGCTTTGGAGATAGGAGGGAAGGAACCACTAAATAGCATCTTGAGGCCGAAAGGCACCAACTTTAAGCTTGAGGAAGGATATCCCATTATTGCCGTACCTTCTGGCACTTTGTTATACGCCAAGGCTGGCATGGTCAAGGAACCCAAGGACATCATGACGGCTAAGGGTCTAATCTTTGGGTCCAGTTCTTACACGGCGGCTGGCGGAGCTTCCTTTGTTTGGTTCAAAGAGCTGCTAGAATTCCCAGTCGAAAAAGTTATCTGGGGCTACGGGGGCGTCGCGGCATCAAATCTCGCTTTACTCTCTGGAGAGATCAACTTAACTGGCGCCTCCTCGCTGTTTTACAATCAAACTATCAGAGCCTATGCAGAAAAAGGCGAAGTTGTACCAATAGTTCAGAGCGGATTGATCGATAGTAAGGGCGAAGTGGTCAAGGAAGCGGCAGCACCAAATGTGCCAACTACCAAGGAACTCTACCGGCAGATATACGGAAAAGCGCCTTCCGGGGTGGCTTGGGAAATAGTCGTACTGATGACAGGTATGCGCACTATTGGCAAAGCCATTGTCCTTCCTCCGCAAACACCCAAGGAATTAGCTAACCTTTTGACTAAAGCAGCCATAGACATGGCCAAGGACCCAAAGTACCTGGAACTTGCTGAGAAATTAAATGAGGGGGCCCCCAGTTTGGTTGGCGAGGACGTAATTGCTGCTTTTCGCCTGGGAACCTCCTCACATCCAAAGACGACCGAGTTTATGAAGAAAGTGCTGACCGAAAAATACAAGGCTGTTTTCGACTAATAGCCAATTGCCATACGTAGGTCGCTGGGGTCAAATCTTTATCCTTGACTTGGCTGCATTCGTTTCTTCAACCTTTCGATCTCTGCCGACAGATTTCGGTCTTTCTTCTGAAGCGCAGAAAGTCTCTTCCTCATCACACTCACTGCGCTATAATCAATACCCATCAACTCTCCAATCTCCCTCTGATTCATCCCCCCATAGCGATAAAGCATCTCCATCAAAATCCCGCGGGCAACCCCTTTGTATCCCCTTCTCAATAAAGTGTAAAGTGTATAATGTAGCTTTGACCCCAAATTTGGTTTGATAAAAAGGAGGAATACAGCTCTTCTGCCTCACCAGCCGGAGCCCGTGAAAATAAGTGAAGGGATGATTGAAACAGCTACATTACATCGGAACCCCAGAGGACCTTGAGGATGAAGATCTCTGTCTGGGAGGGTAATGTGCCCTGGCTGAAGGTGAAGGTGTTTGTGTTGAGAAAACGAGCCTTATAATGACCATCGATGAATATTTCCACAAGGCTCATGTTGTTATAGTAATGCATGGGAACGGCAATCTTCGGTTTCAGCTGCTCAACGACTTTCTTGGCATTTTCCGGCCCCATGGTGTAAGACCCTCCGATAGGCAGTAAAACAATATCCACATGTCCGATAAGCTGGAGCTGGTCTTCATTAAAAGGTTCTCCTACATCGCCGGTGTGAAAAACACATAGACCGTCCAATTCGAAGACGAACCCGGAACCCTTCAGATATCCTAACGCTCCCCTCTGGTGAATGGGAACATTATAAATCAGTACATCGCGAAAGACCGTATTGATCTGGTTCCAATCCTCCATGCCTGGCTTCACCCCCCGCAACACGAGAGGACTCCCTTTGGCCAAACCCACGTTGTTATGATTACCACTCTCCCTTCCAACGGTCACCACATGCGGCCACACGTCAGGCATGGGAAATCCCATCGCCCCAAACGGATCGGTGATGATCTTTGTTCCGTTGCTCGAGGTAATCTGGAAGAAGGCGTGGCCGAACCATTTGATTTCCACCACACCTGGATGGGGGGCCGTCCTGAGATAGGGGCCTTCGTTTTCAGCGATATTCGGGTTGCGGCAGGCAGCTTTTACCTGTCCTAAAAAGAGGATAACGAGGCCCACCAAAAATAACAGCGGAAATAAGCGCCTCTTCATCCGCCCTCCTCTGTCAGACGATCTTGTCTCCCCCTGTCTTCTTTTCAAAACCATCCCTGTATAAACGAATCCTTAAGGGTTTCGGTTTGCTGTCAAGGGATAAGCGCCTGCAAGCGGACCCCCCGTCACCTCCAGGCTGCCATGAATGACGTTTCCTCTCATCTTCCCGCTGAATTGCATCACCACTTTCTGCTTATTCGCTTCCTCGTACCTAACCTTAAAGTCCAGCCGGTCTCCTATCAGTTTGGTTTCTGTAATACGGACCTCCCGCCCTCCCTGAAAATTTATTTGGCCTGTGACTTCCTGAAAGTTCTGTTTGAGGCGTAAGTCAAAGCGCTGACCGCCCTTCTGTGTCGGTATGTTCCAGCGCCATACCCCTGCCACATCTGCAGGGAGTATCCAGAAGTAGAAGCTGTTTGCCCCTTTATCGTCGGGTTGCCAGTCGTCCATGTCAAAAACATAGGAGACGATGCGGGTGCCTGGCTTGAGTTCTCGAAACAGCTTGGGACGGAGCTTCAGGTTCAGTTCCGATAGCAAGTAAAGGGTGATAACAGTCGCCTCGCTGATATCGGTTGTGAAGAGATCATCCTCGATAATCTTCACGCGGTCAGCCACACCCGCTGCAATGGCGTTCTCCCGGCTTTCCTTGACCCGCCTCGGATCAATATCCACTCCCACGCCGCGAGCGCCGTATTTTTTAGCGGCGGTGATGACGAACCGACCATCCCCACAGCCAAGGTCATAAACGATGTCATCCTTGGTCACTTTCGCCATCTCGAACATCTCTTCAACCACCTCTTGAGGTGTAGGCTCAAAGTGAACATCGGGAGCACGTTTCTGCGTGTAGGCCGTCCCCGAGAAGACAACGATGCTTGCAACCAGCAGAACTGCCCAAATTCTTCGCTTTAACTGTTTCATTTCATTCCTCCTCGTGTGATCTGTAAACAGATAAAAAAGCTTCTCCTCCCCTCCCCACACATCCTGTCCCTACAGGGACATCAACAAAATCAGCGCCCTAACAACCGATAGGGGTCCATCTTAAAAATATTTCCAAAGGTAACCCAAAACAAGATCTTACGCAATCATTTTACCCAAGCCAAAGCAGACACATTCTGTTCATACAAAAACTCAGCTTCTAGACCCTAAACAAGTGTAATTATTTTGGGAGAGAGTGAAAAAGTACTCGAAATGCCCTCCAGATAAGGCTATTATAGTTTTGTCAAAAAACAAAAGCCAATCAGAAAGGAGCATTTCGAGTGAAAAAATTAAACCACAAAATACTGGGGAAGCGCAAGAGAAAAATTGAGAAACGTCTGGAGCGCAGAAACTGGGAGAACCAAGAGGGGCCGATGTTCAAGGGGGTCAGCATTGGATATGAGATGGATGATCGCCATAAGGGGATTGCCTGTGGGGGAATTGGTGTGATTCATTTGATGGCGAAGCGGCTGGGACTTGCCAAACAGATCGATAAGCATCTCCATCTGCTCAAGCGACATCTTCCATACCATGAGTCGGACCATGTTTTGAATCTGACCTATAATGTGCTTGCGGGAGGGACGCGGTTAGAGGACATTGAGTTACAGCGGCAGGATGAGGGTTGGATGGATGCGTTGGGAGCGGAGATTATTCCCGATCCGACGACGGCAGGAGATTTTCTTCGACGATTTTCAGAAGGAGACGTGGTGGGGTTGATGGAGGTGATCAACGGGAGGAGAAAGAAGGTATGGGATCGACAGCCTAAGGAAT
>JASEIE010000148.1 GCA_030024065.1 Thermodesulfobacteriota bacterium | reverse complement strand
GCTCAATTTAGGTTAGAGAAACAGACACGTAGAACGGACACGGTCACGTTTTTTAAATTGAACAAGGAGGATTTATGCACATACCCGATGGATATTTGGGACCCATAACTTATGGCGGCCTCTGGGCCGTCATGGTGCCTGTTTGGATGGTTGCATCAAGAAAGGTGAAAAAGGAATTCAAAACATCGCAGGTGCCATCGCTCGCTATGGCTTCAGCCTTCAGCCTTATCGCCATGATGTTCACAGTGCCATTGCCCGGTGGGACGACTGGCCATATGACGGGGTCTGCCCTCATCGCCATCTTACTCGGTCCCTGGGCCGGAGTTCTTGCCGCTTCAATTGCCCTCATGATCCAGGCGGTCGTTTTTGGGGATGGAGGGATTACCGCCCTCGGAGCGAATTGCTTTAATATTGCTTTTGTCGGCGCGATGACCGGATATATCACATACAGAATTGTTACATTCCTTGGGACAAGGCTTAAGGGAGGATCCGTTCGTCCTATGGCTGCTGCGATAGCTGCCTACCTCTCAGTCAACCTTGGAGCCCTTTTCGCTGCTTTGGAGTTGGGCATCCAACCATGGCTTTCCTCAGGATCTCAAACCCCTCAGTATTTCCCTTACCCTCTTCAGGTTGCTATCCCTGCTGTACTACTCCCCCATCTCACTGCCGTTGGGCTTCTTGAGGCTGTGATTACCGTGCTTGTCCTGCTATTTATTCAGAGACTCCAGTCAGGTGTGACAGGCACTCGGAAAGCGATCATCTCCCTCTTTTTTATCCTCTTTCTCTTTCTGGCTCCCAGAGCCGATGCCCATGATTTCTGGATTGAACAGGAGGGAAAGGATTTCGCCGTTGTCTTCGGTCACGGCACCCACCGCGAAGAATTTGACCCATCAAAAATAAAGAAAGTGATTGCCTTCGATCACCAGGGAAAAGAAATCTCGGTGACGAAGGAGAAAAAGGGAAAGGGTGTGGTTCTGAAGCCCTTCGAATCACCTTCCCTGATGATCGCTGAGATTGATAACGGCTACTGGTCAAAAACGATCTATGGCTGGAAGAGTCTTCCTAAAAGAAAAGCGAGTCGGGTGGTCGAGGCCATCCGATCCTTGAACTATTCCAAGGTTCTTCTATCCTGGAGCGAGATGGCTCGGAAACCAGTAGAGCGCCTGACACTCGACCTTCTTCCTATGGAGGACCCGTTTCGCATGAAGACAGGGGATCATTTACCTGTCAGAACCCTTCAGCATGGAAAGCCTTTGACCGGGGTTGAGGTGACAGGAAATGACCACATAAAAATCGGGACTTCTGACAAGGACGGCATCGTGAAGCTGCTCCTTTCAAATGGGCATCAGCTCATCACAGTGACTTACAAAGAACCGCTGAAGGATGACCCTGATGCGGATTACCTGAGTATTACGTCCACTCTAACCTTTGAGGTGAAAAAATGAAAACGAAAGGAAACTTATGTCTTCTCCTTGGGATCCTCTTTTTATTCATCTTTTTCAAGCCCCCTGTCCATGGACACAGCATCCATTATGC
Organism: Thermodesulfobacteriota bacterium; assembly: GCA_030024065.1. The sequence continues at coordinate 7,847 of JASEIE010000148.1, read as the reverse complement.
CGTGGTACAGAACGGAATCTCTGTGCGTTTCTTCTATTCTGCAAACGATCCTGCAAGCTACTCTGAATACGAGGTATATGGACCTGGAGATAACCAGCCCCACCAGACGGGAAGGACAGACAGGAATGGCTATGTCTCTTTCTTCCCCGAAAGACCCGGAATCTGGAAGGTGAAGATGATGGGCGAATCCTCCCACGGTTTTCATGGTGTGACGATTGATGTGAACGTGAATCAATCCCTTGGACTCGAATCGTTTAGCAAACCCCTCGTGGCAACGCATACGAAATTGATTACAGGAGTCAGCATCATTTTTGGGCTGTTTGGAATTTATGCCCTCTGGAGGTCGAGAAAGAGGGTAAGAACTGAAACGAATTAGGCGCTTCAACTCAAATCAAATCGACAAGGAGAAATGAATCATGAAAAGACTTATGGTGGTAATTATTTTGGTCGTTCTGTTTTCGCCTTGGAAAGCCATGGCACATCACGGAGGAGTCGCTCTCGCCTTCGGGCCTGGAAGCCCCATCGAGACGAACTCAGCTCTCACCCTTCCTCAAGGTGGGATGGTGCTCTCGACGAGGGTTGAACATGTGGAATTCAGGAAGTACAGTTTTGCTGAACCGGAAAATAAGGATTCTTTCACCTTCTTCAATGTCGGAATCTCATACGGGGTCACCCCGTTTCTCACAGGCACCCTTTTCGTACCGTATAACATTAAGAGGCAGGATACCCTGGGTTCCAATCGGGGCATTGGAGATCTGAAGCTCCTGTTTAATCTGGGGCTCAACTATGATCCAGGAAAAGGGTTGGGTTTGAATAAGCAAGAGGATACGGCGACGACCCTTGAAGGAATAAAGAAAACTTATTTCTCCGCATTCGGAGGGTTCACCCTTCCCACGGGTAAGAACCGCAAAGAACTTGGGGGAGAGATTGATCCCGGGATGCAGCCAGGGTTCGCGAGCCCAACGTTCACCTTGGGAATGGCTGCCACTCGGCAGATTGCCGGTCCCTTCACCTTGGGGCTCGATACCTCCTACGAAATATTTACAAGGAAGGATGGGTTCAAATTCGGCAATGAATGGAGACTGAATCTCGCAGGAATTTATGAACTTTATGGAAAACCGGATAAATTTCTTTCAAAAATGGATGGCATTCTGGAGCTTAATCTTCTCAACCTTGCAAGAGATGAAGAAGGAAGAGAAAAACTGAGAGCCACCGGCGGAACTATCCTCTATCTCTCACCGGGTATAAGATTCTCTTTTTCGAAACTCTGGAACGCCAATCTCGGATTGATGGTAAAATTCCCCCTCCTCAAGGATCTGAACGAAAAGGGTGAACAGCAGGGAGCCGAGGGGCGTGAAAAATACAGGGCTATTGTCACTCTCTCATTTTTCTTTTAAGCTTGGAATATGAAGGATAAAATTCCCTCTTTTCTTTTGGATAAGTCACCTTCTCCTGCAGGGATACGACAAACGGGTGGCTTATCCACTTCTTTTTTAGATAAGGCGATAGGGCATATTTCCGGGTTCGTCAGGACGAGCTACATCCAATGGGAAATGGCGTCTCGAGATGGTTTTTTTCAAAGGATGGATGCCAGGGTGAAGGTCCTTTTTCTCACCTTTTTGATCATCATCGTGAGTCTCAAAAAAGACATTGTCTCGGAGATAGTCATAGGAGTCTTTCTTTTAATCTTGGTTGCCTTGTCACGACTCGATCTCCCCCGTTTCTACGGAAAGGTGCTCACCCTTGGGTTTCTCTTCGGATTCCTTGTGGCCCTCCCATCTTCTCTCAACATTTTTTCGAGGGGCGACCTCCTTCTGCCGCTTTTCCATCTCTCAAGACCTCATGAATTTTGGATCTATCACATCCCTGAGACGATCGGCTTGACCAGAGAAGGAATATTGGGGGTTTTAATGCTGACGACAAGGGTCATCAATTCCCTGACTGCCACTTTCTTTCTTCTCTATACGACGCCTCTTTCTGAAGTCATCAAGGCGCTCAAGGTCTTTAGGCTTCCGGACACCATGCTGATGGTGATCATGCTCACCTATAAGTATCTCTTTATATTGATGAGGACCCTTGAGGAGATGCACCTTGCAAGGAAGAGCAGACTGATAGGAGGAGTGAAAGAAGCCGAGATGAGAAGGTGGATTGCTAATCGGATGGCTTTTCTTTTTAGAAAAACCCAAATCAGATGCGATGAAGTCTTTAAGGCCATGGTAGGGAGAGGATTTCACGGGGATATTAAGGTATACGCATTTCACAAAATGGATGCCCTTGATTGGTTTGCGGCAGGTTTATTATTTTTTGCAGGGCTCGTCTTTTTATTCATGTAGGAGAAAAATGGAAACTATCATAACGATCCACGAGACAAGTTACAGTTATCACGGTCGAATTCCTGCCCTTTTGGATGTCAGTCTCGGGGTTGAGGAGGGGGAAAAATTCGCTATTATCGGAGCAAATGGAAGCGGTAAATCAACGCTCCTGCAGATCATGAGCGGCTTAATCTATCCTGACCACGGGAAGATCCTGTTCAAGGAACAGATCGTATCGGAGAAGACCTTGAGGGATAAAAGGTTCTTAAAATATTTTAGGGAAAAGGTAGGATTCGTCTTTCAGGATCCGGATGTTCAGCTCTTCTGCCCCACGGTGCTGGATGAGCTCCTCTATGGTCCAATGCAATTGGGATTGCCGGAGCAAGAGGCGCTCGACAGGAGTTTTGAGGTGATGAAGATGCTTTCGATTGAAAACCTTAAAGACCGGCCAACCTATATGCTTTCAGGCGGCGAAAAGAAGAGGGTGGCCATCGGTTCTATCCTGACCATGAACCCCGAAGTCCTCCTTCTTGACGAACCGACAAATGGGCTCGATCCAAAGACGCAGTGCTTCCTGGTGGAACTTTTCCTCGCCCTCAATGAGGCAGGAAAAACACTGGTCATTGCCACCCACGACCTCTCCCTTGTGGATGAGCTTCAGGCAACGGTGGGCGTCCTCTCGGAAGAACACCGGATGGAGAAGACAGGAAGCGCCGCCCAAATCCTGGGCGATGAGGAACTGCTGCTCAGGGTCAATCTGATTCATGAACATATCCACCGCCATGGCAACACGGCCCACAGGCATATCCATTCCCATTATTTATTCCATAGGCATGAAAGTGAATAAAAAGGTTCTTCAGGATTTACCGTTCGCCCTGAGGCTCTCGAAGGGTGAAAGGGTGAACGGTATCATATCTAAGCTAAAACTGGAAGAGTTATATCCAAGGAAGATTATTTGAAGTTTTTCTCGCCTGCCCTGATCTCAATCTCCAGCATATTTTCTCGCGGGGGGAGCACACAGACGAATTTATCGTTATAGGCGCAGGAAGGATGATAGGCCATATTAAAATCTAAGACCATCTTATATCCGGGAAGAATCTCCGCATCCATGTACCTGCCGCCTTCATAAGTCTCTTTCCCATTCGTCCTGTCCATGAAAGGAATGAAGAGGACATCGCTTAAAATCGATTTGTAAATCTCGAGCACATACCCTTTCCCATTCAGTTGGAAATGGAATTTTCCATATCGTATATAGCGTTTATTGGTCCCCTTGTTGGTTAAAAAGGTGGCATAATATTTCGGGTTATTGATGTGGAGGATGGTTCGTTCAATCTGGCCATTAAAGACATAATGGGGGGCGAAAGGGTAGTATCTCAAACCCTTAAAATTTCTCTTCCCCTGGGAGGTAAGGGGGGAACGCTGGTGACTCTTAAAAAATTGATCCCTCTCCTTTCTCCACTCCAGTACCTCTTTCTCCTGAAGGACCTTGGATCCCGGATCCTCTCCCTCTGCGGCCATCAAAAGTCCTTGAAACATTGAAAAGATGAACAGACTCAAAAGGATGAAGGGAATGCTTCCATTCTTCATATAAAAATCCCCATTGACAATTTATTTTAACAAATAGAACATATCAAGGCAAACCCTCGGGCAATCTCCCATGACCCCGTCAATGGCCTGTTATTAATCAGTCCATAATTGAGAAGACATATTGCTCAGAAAATAGCTTCTTTAAATCCCTCCCCGCCTCCCTTTGTCAAAGGGAGGTGCAATTATCCCCCTTTGAAAAAGCCTGCCTGCCGGTAGGCAGGGGGGAATTCCCGAACGGAGGTAATTTCCAATATCCATTCACCGAGTTGAAGCTAACTTTGACATAACCTTGAGGAGACAGGGGTTTGAGTTGATTTTCGGCTTTGTTTTATGCCACGATGGGGTTCTATGAGAAGAAGTGAAATCCACGGTTATCTTTATATTCTGATCGGATCGACCCTCTGGGGCGTATCAAGTGTGGTGGCAAAATCGCTCTTTAATATTGGGCTTCCTCCGGAGGAACTGGTCCTTGTCCGTCTGACCATTGCTACGCTCACGCTTCTGATCATCCTCCTTCTCTATGACCGGAGACGTGTCGTCATCTCCCTGAAAGACCTGCCTTACTTTTTCATCCTGGGATGTGTCGGTGTCGCAGGGATGCAATTCTCTTATTACTATGCAATCAGCAAGATCCATGTTGGACCTGCCATCCTGCTCCAATATCTCCAGCCGGTTTGGGTCTCTCTCTATGCCTTCCTTTTTCAGAAGGAGCCTTTTTCGAAGGGGAAAATGGCTGCCCTGCTTTTGGCTGTGATGGGATGTTATCTGGTCGTCGGTGGTTACCAGATCAATTTGCTTCAGATGAACAAGATTGGAATGGTGAGCGGTCTGGTCGCCTCTCTCTTCTTCACCTTCTATACCCTTTATGGAGAGAAAGGTTTGAAGAAATATGATCCATGGACACTCATCCTTTATAGTTTTGGATTTTGCGCGGTTTTCTATATGATTCTCGTCTCTCCGATCAAGATGATCACGGATGGCCACTCTTTCAAGATCTGGATAGCCTTTCTCTTTATTGCCATCTTCTCAGCCCTCATCCCTTTCGGCTTCTACTTTAAAGGAATGAAAAGGATCCGTGCAACCCGTGCAAGCATCACGGCAACCTGGGAACCCGTAGTGGCAGGAGTTGCCGCTTATGTGATTCTGGGCGAGGCCCTCTATCCACTGCAAGTGCTGGGCGGCACGGGCGTCATTGGCGCAGTCGTCCTCCTTCAGATGGCCAGGGAGAAGGCTTCGCCATCAACTCCCCTTGAGATCCGGAAGAGAGAATGAAAATTCAAGAAGGATTGTAGGTCAGGGTTAAGGTTAGGAGGCCCGCCCTGTACCATATTAGGTTCAGGGCCCGTATCGTTTAGCGTCAAAGGGTTAGGGTAAGGATTTATAGACGATTCACGTAACCCATTAACGAAATCGGCTTCGTTACCCTTACCGTTAAAAACTCAGGCTCTCATTTTCTAACCGATGTTATACAAAATTCTTGCAGATATCACTGTCCTGATCCATTTTCTATGGATCGTCTTTCTCTTTCTAGGCGCCCTATGGGGAAGGAGAAGCAAGGTCGTAAAGATGTTCCATCTTTCCGGCCTCTGTTTTGCCCTCATCATTCAGATATTCGACTGGCACTGTCCGCTCACGCATCTCGAAGTCTGGTTGAGAGAAAACCATGATCCAAGCCTCACCTATACAGGCTCTTTCATCATCTATTATGTGGAACAAATCGTCTACATAGAGATTTCCCGGTATTGGGTTGCCTTCTTCACCATTCTCCTTTGCGGGCTTAATGCCTGGTTTTATCTCAGGAGGGGAAAGTGATTCACCCTGATCCCCGATTGCAGGGTTTGATTATTCTATTGACCGGGGATATGATACCGAAATAAGATGTTGGGCAGCAAAGGACGGCTTTTTCGGCGTCCTGTCAGGAGAAGATGGAAATAAAAACCAAATAAAGCGAGGGATGAGACAATGAAACAGAAAAATCAGACGATGTTTGAACTATTCAAAAAGTTGGTCGGGATTCCTGGAGGAAGTGGATTTGAAGAGAAGGTGATCGAAACGGTTTCCGCGGAATTGAGAAGGAGTCTTTCGGACGTCTCTGTTGATCCCATCGGAAATGTGATCGGGAAGTTAGGAAAAGGAAAGAGGTCGGTAATGATCTGCGCCCATACGGACGAGATGTGTATGCTCGTCAAGTATATCGATCCGAAGGGTTACATCTACTTTGATCTCAATGGAATGATTGATGAACGGGTTCTTCTCAGCACAAAGGTCGATATCTGCGGTGAAAAAGGAATTTTAACCGGAGTGGTTGGGGTGAAGAACCGCCATCTGATGATTGCGGAAGATCTCAAGCGTCCCATCACTGTCTCAGACCTGTGGATCGATGTGGGTGCTGATAGTGAAGAGGAGGTAAGGTCATGGGGAATCGAGATCGGTGATCCCATTGTCTTTCATCCCCATTTTCAAACCATCGGGAAGGATACGATTATCAGCAAAGCGATTGATAACCGGGCGGGTTGCGCCATTCTCATCCACCTGGCCGAGAGGATGAGGAAGGAGAAAATAGACTACCAGCTCCTTCTGGTTGCTGCAGTTCAGGAGGAGGTTGGCTCCCGGGGAGCAAAAGTGGCCGCCCAAACCCTTCAACCCGACATGGCAATCGTGATGGATACTGTGCCTGCCTCTGATCCCATCACCCCTCCCCAGCAGGCGACCGCAGAATGTGGAAAAGGGCCGGTCATCCGCTCCATGGATGTCAATGCCATGGGATGGGGAACAATCTATTCGAAGAAGATCCGGCAAAGGCTGATTTCAACAGCAGTGAAGAACAGAATACCCCATCAGAAGGATATCTTCAGGACGTGGACCGATGCCTCCACCATTCATACATCAGGAAAAGGCATTCCATGTGGCGGGCTTTACATCCCCCGTCGTTACAGCCATTCCCCATCGGAACTGGTGAAGTGGTCTGATGTGGAAAGGACAGCGGACTTTCTCCATCTCTTCTTAAAGGGACTCCGCTCGGCAGATATCGACGATTTGATCCGTAAGGTTTGAACTTATTTTCATCATTATAAAAATAAATGTTAGGCCAATATAATAATGGAGAAAAAATTTAATGGCCGAATACAGGTTTACAGAATATTTTGAGAAAGAGGTTTTGAGGAAACGCCCATATCTAAAGAGGGAATGGTGTATTCGAGTAATCGAGAACCCGCTCAAAGTCGAACCTCAAGAACATAACCGTTTTCGATTTTGGGGTATAATCGACGAGCTTGAAGGCCGTGTGTTGCGAGTAATAACTTTGGAAGATAAGAAAACAATTCACAACGCTTTTCCAGACAGGAGGTACAAGGTATGAAACTCAACTATTACCCGGAGACCGATTCCCTGTATATCGATCTCTCAGAGAAAACGAGTGTAGAGAGCAAAGAGATTTCTGAAGGTGTTGTGCTTGATTACGACGTCGAAGGCAACTTGGTGGGTATTGATATTGATAACGCTAGCAAGAAAATTCAATTAAAAGAACTGATTCTCAGTAGGCTTCCATCTGACGTTCATACAGTGGCGGCATAACACGATCCTTCCGCACTGACAGAGAACAGGTCGAGAATCACCTACCAAATCATTCCGGCAAATGGCTGATAGCCGCCACTTACGTCGGTCGTTATGCCAAATTAATAATCGTTGGATCCTGTGATTATATCAGAGTGAACATTTATGAACTTTGCACCTCTTTTCCCGAGAGCTTCTTCCTGAAACAGAGATTTGGCAGGAAAGACTTAAAAGCATAGATTACATCTTGTAATAGCGGGAGAATCTTCGGACAAGCTATTTAGACCCTGTAGGGTGGATCAAGCGAAGCGGATCCACCATCCCCAAAAGACATGAGTGAATATCGCCGTCTTTATCAACCGGGAGGTTCTTATTTCTTTACCGCCGTGACGCACC
>JASEIE010000147.1:8241-9427 GCA_030024065.1 Thermodesulfobacteriota bacterium | reverse complement strand
GCTGAGATTCAGAGTTCGTCATGGGCGAGAGATTCGTCGAGTTTAAGGCAAATCTGTCATAGGATTCAAAGGAAAGAGTGTTCCCAAAATCAGAAGGGGTTTATAACTTGCTGTTTTTATAGGAGATAATATTTTTTCGTTTTCCCTCTTGACAGGAACAATATAGGATGTCCCCTCGTCTTCACTGTTTTTGGGCTGTTTTTATAGAAACGAGATAGACCAGACAAACCAGAAAGACAAGATGAACGAGGTAATTGTCAAAGATAAAGATTTGACCCCAAGACCCTTCTCCTTTCGAGAGGCTTTAACGAATCGCTATATTTCCCAAGAAAGAAATGACTATTTTTATAGAAAGATGCAAGAAATTGGGTATTTATTGAACAGAATGATGGGGAAAGTCCGTAAAGTCAGGGATGAATATGGAGTCAAAAGAAAATCAAATGTCAATTCCAGGCAACGAAGTTGACTCCCTTCCAGTGCAAAGCACTCAATTCCAGCCCCGCAAAGCGGGGCTCACTTCCAGTCGCAGACTATATTGTAAATGTGTCCAGATCAACGAGATAGACGAAATATCGATTTTGTGGTAGCATTATTTAGAAAGAGAGAGATCATGGAGAAATCATTAGTTAGTTCAGAGGAATATAACGGACGTTACGTTGCGGTGAAAAGCTTTGACGATAATACAATTGTGGGTGTTGGAGATGATCCTGAGAGGGCATTGAACGATGCCGAGCGGAAAGGGTTCAAGAATCCTGTCCTATTATCCGTGCCCGAAAGGGATGTTGTGCGGATCTACTAATGCCAATTTGCAATTACCCTTTTTCAGTAATAAGACCCGGAGATTCGGCGCGGCCCGTTCATTGCAGTGGAATGGGTGGATCATAGTGAACGGCATCAGAAGCGAAATATTAAGAGAATTAAAGGAGTCCCTGGGAACCTTCCTGGGTGACCGGTTACGGAGAATGATTCTCTTTGGTTCAATGGCAAGAGGGGATTTTACTGACGAGTCGGATATCGATGTGGCTATCATAATCCGGGGACTGACACGAGAACTGAAGCACCAGATTCTTGATAGAGTGGCGGAGGTTGAACTCAAGCATCTTACGCCTGTATCCACCCTATTACTTTCGGAAGATGAATTTAATCGCCTGAAACGAAGGGAGCGAAGGATCGCCCTTGATATTGA
>JASEIE010000147.1:235-8143 GCA_030024065.1 Thermodesulfobacteriota bacterium | reverse complement strand
GGAAGATGAATTTAATCGCCTGAAACGAAGGGAGCGAAGGATCGCCCTTGATATTGAAAGGGAAGGGGTTCCTCTGTGAACGAGGAAAACAAGAGGGAGAATATCCGGGAAGAGATCGATCGGGCGAATGAAGCGATAAGGGCTGCCAATCTCCTGTTCGAGAACGGGTTTGTCAAAGACGCCATTTCGAAGCTCTATTATTCCCTTCTCTATAGTGTCAGGGGTTTGCTTTTGACGAAGGGACTTGAACCCAAAAGCCATGAAGGTGGGCTCCGACTTTTTGGCCTCCATTTCGTTAAGCATGGGACTTTTGAGGCCAAAGACTCTCACATATTCTCAAAGCTGATGAAATACCGGGAAGAAGCTGATTATAACCCGTCGTATACCTTCGCCTCAGAGGATTTCACCGAGTTCAAAAGCGAAGCAGAGGGAGTGATTCAAAAAATAACCACCCACCTGAGAGAAAAAGACTATCTGTAAGAGGGCTCATGTTTTCACCTTGCGCCTCACGGAATCAAAAGAGAAGTGATAGAATTCATCAACGTCCCCTCCATCTGTCCCGCCGTTGGCGGGATGACCGGGCAGCTTCACATTTTGTTTATGACAGATGTCCCCAAAAGAGCAATTCGGCGGCATGATCGAAACCGGATCATCCTTCAGAGGTTGCATAGAAGGCATTGGCATGTGAAGAGTCCGGGTCGTCTTTCAAAGAATAATACGGTCTGTTCATGTTGGATGTGTGGCAACCCACGAAAATATCTTGGAGAAGCCACGGTCCAGGAAAAGAAGTTCCGCGAAGCATGGCCTATCCTTTGGGAAGATTTGCCTTTCGAAGCTGGGAATGACCACACCAGATTATGTCCGGGCCCATAAACACTCGATGGGCAACTGCGATGAGATACTTTCGAGCGAACGATGTGGATGTTTTTATTGTGTGGAGATATTTTTGCCAATCGAAGTGAAGGAATGGATCGATGAGAAGGAAGGTGTCGGTCAGACCGCGCTTTGCCCAAGATGCGGTATCGACTCTGTTATCGGCTCTGAGTCACGCTATCCGATTACTACCTGGTTTTTGCAGCTGATGAAGGAGCACTGGTTCGTACCCCAGGAGACAATATAAACCAGACAAACCAGAAAGACCAGATAGATGAGATAGACGAGATGAACGAAATAATTGTCAAGAATATTTGACCCCATTGATTCTTTCTTCTTGGAATTTTGCTCAGGTATTACCAAGGGGAGCGCTGGACTCGAAATTAAATAAAAGAAATAGTATAATAAACCTGAAATTAAGGGAAAAGAGGTGATCCCATGGGAATATCGGTTAATCTTCCAGAAATGAATATAAAAGAGGATGAGGTAAAATTGTTTCTTGCGATAAAGCTTCTTGAGGAGGGTATGATCTCTCTTGGAAAGGCTGCTGAAATAGCGGGTTATTCAGAGAAAGCCTTTGTGGAAATTCTTTTACATAAAGGTGTTCCACCTATAAAATATTCAAAGCTTGACCTCGAAAAAGAACTTCAACATGCCTGAACCAATCATTGTTGATACCTCTTCATTGATCGCCTTGGAGAGGATTGACCTTCTACCGATTCTTTGTAAAATTTACAAAGAGGTTGTCATACCGGAGTCGGTCATCAAGGAATTTGGAAATCTATCCCTTCCATGCCTTTCGATAAGAAGGGTTGAGAGTAACCTGTTAAAACTTCTCATAACAGAATTAAATTTAGGGAAAGGTGAATCCGATGTTATCGCATTGGCGAGCCAGGCAGGATTAAAAATAATCATCGATGATTCGAGGGCACGCAAAGTAGCAGAAAATATAGGATTGAAATTAACTGGTACCATTGGTGTTTTGATGAAAGCGGAGAGATTAGGATTAATAGGGAGTGCTTATGATAAAGCAAGAGAACTCAGAGAGAAAGGGTTTTATGTATCCGAAGAATTATTATTAGAAAATATAGCCCAATTCAAACAAACCAAATAGATTTATCCCGTGAGATGCCCAATTTTCTGCTATCTCACCGGGACCAAACAAGCCAGATGAACCAAATAAGCCAAGAAAAGCAATACCGTATTACCGTTGCCTGGCACCAAGCCCTTTTTCCAACGACATTCCAGCCGAAGGCTAACTTCCGGTTCAGAATGAACTCGATTCCAGTCCCACAGGGACTTACTTCTAGTCGAAGACTAAATTAAAAATGTATCCAAAAAGACCAGATAGACCAAAAATATAACATCTGAAGATGTGACCCCGGTTGCTCGGTTGCTTTACACTAAGACGCAATGTATTTGACAAGAATAAGAATGACAAACTTAAAATTTTATGGTAAATCTTTCAAAGAAAATGGTTGGGAGGTGTTCATGAAAACGATTCAGACAGAGATACCAGAGCAACTCTATAAAAAGGCATTATCTCTTGTTAAAGAAGGCTGGTTTCGAGACGAAAAGGATGTCTTTTCTGAAGCCATACGCCGATTTCTGGATACCCACCGGCCTGAGCTGATGGAAAAGTTTATTCGTGACGACGTGGAATGGGGCCTCCACGGACATGATTAAGTCGGTATTGAAAATAGTATGTGATTCTGGCCCTATCATTCATCTTGACGAGCTCCATTGCCTCCATTTACTTGAAGATTTCCAGGAAATTCTATTACCTGATACTGTTTATAAGGAAATCAAGCGATACCGGCCATTAAAGTTAAAGAATTCAAATTTGCCCTTCGTTTTGTCTGCCGGGACTATTCCCAATAATTCTACACTTATTACTTTATGCAGCATTTTCTCACTTGATGTGGGTGAGACTGAAGCATTGGCATTAATGGAGAAGAACCCACAAGCCATTTTTCTTACCGATGATGCCTCTGCTCGCATGGTTGCTGAGCAAATGGGATTCAAAGTCCATGGAACAATTGGTATCCTCGTCAGATCCATAAGGCGAAGTCAAATGGAACCCGGAGAGGCATTACGTATTCTCAAAGAAGTACCATCCCAAAGCACTTTGTATATAAAACTTTCCCTATTAGATGAAATTATACTCAAGATTAAGAAAGAATATAATCTTTGAAGTATGTGTTCGTGCCCCCAATGTTCTCAATCAAACAAACTAAAGAAACCATGCAAACCAAATAAACCAGCATTGTCAAGGATAAAGATTTGACCCCAATGCCTTACAAGAAAAACGGGAGTTCTAAAACAATGCATTTTCTTACTCAATGGAAACTTTTGCTCTTGACAGGTGTCTTTTAAATGGGTGACCCCAAATCACAGTCAAATAGAGAGGCTTCCCCCGCCGGACGGGGCTGATCTCTGGCTTTATGCTCTTTGCTTTTCGGACCCAATGTGTTAATGAATACATTAGAATCACCTATGGAGGTACAACATGCAAAAGCAGACCGTGATTTACGATTCTCCCGTAGATGCTCTGGTGGCAGTAGCCAAGCGCCTGAGCATCTTAGAGGAACGCTACTGTATCCCCTCTGAGGATTTTTTTCATAGATACTCTGCTGGGCAGATGGGGGATTCAGTCGATTTTGTAGAATGGTCGAATGCTTATGAGCACTTTATGGCAATCCGGGAAAGGATAGAGAAAAAGCTCAGACATGCTGCATGAGGCCATTTCCCATTATCTCAGGGAGGTTGAGGCAACCCTCGGAGAAATTGAAGATGCCTATACCGAACTGTATGAGGAAGAGATTTTGGCCTCCGACCGCGTTAACCTGCGTATCAGGCTGCGTTTTTATAACGGATATCTACTCGAGTTGAATGAATCAATAACATTTGAAGGCGAAGTCAGACACCTGAGGTATAGGTACCATTTCCAGGATAAGGAAAAGAATCTCGTCTACCGATATGATAATACTCCGCATTTTCCAAATCTGAAAAGCTTTCCCCACCACAAACATCTCAAAGATGAAGTGATCGCCACGGATAAACCACCAGTTGTGCGCGTTATTAGGGAAGCTAGGCGTCAAGCAAAGTGAGAGAGAGGTGGAATGAAAGGAATTAACGCAGTTACGCAGGGACGGCTCCAATGGTTTATGCGCAGGAGGGACCTGTCCTCCGTAGTCCCGCAAAGCGGGGCGCAGGATGGATGCCCTCTGCGCCATGCCGTCTTCGTCACTTTGAGCTTTCAGCTTTGAACTTATTTTAGTCCACTAAACACCTTCCGGCTCACGGAATCAAAAGAGAAGTGATAGAATTCATCAACGTCCCCTGGGATATGCTCTTTCATAGCAAGATACAGAGGTGAAACATGGATAAGGACCATCTGGAAATACTGCTGGAAGACATTCGGGGGAAGTTTGATCTGGTTTTAGAGGGCCACGATGTTCTTCGTAAAGAAATCCGCGATACCCATGAGGAATTACGTGAGAAAATCAATTCAGTGGATTTTAAGGTGGAAACCCTGAATCAGAAAATCGATGGCGTTCGTGATGAACTTGGCCAAAAAATTGATGCCGTGGCCGAAGATCTGACTGCCCACCGCCGGGATACAGAAGCGCACCCATCCGTTTACAAGGTGAAAGAAGGCAAATAAATGACAACCGGGGTTGTGTCTCCCTTCCCTTTACCTAATGAACGCAATTGACGCGATGATGCGATAGAGGCAATAACCACCTTTCACCCTTTCTCTTGACGAGATAGACGAAATAATAAGTTGTCTTTGCACCAACGCCCCCTAAATGGCGTCCTAGGAGCCAGGCCAAAACGAAAGGCGACGAATGACCTGCGAGCGAACTCCTCGCACGCCCGATCCGCAATCCGAAGTGCGCAATCCGAAATCAGATTGGGAGGTGAATGATGCGTCAACTACTTGTCGAATGCAGCGATCCGGGAATGGTCGTGACACTGGCGGAGGAGTTTGAGAATGTGCTACGCCACGTTGACTTTGAGCGTGCCAAATCCCTTCAAGGTCGACTGAACGACCTGGCTCGTGAACTGGGGACTGAGTTTGAGGAGGCGTGGCGAGGCTTTCGGCTCGAAGTCCCCAATGACGGCGGGGCCCCGCTGTCTTTTGGCAATCGCGATCCGGTGGACGAGGAGAAACTCAAGCAACTTCTTAGCCACGCAGAGGAGCGAGGGATCGGGAAGTTCGGGGTGCGAAATACTCTTTTGCTGCCTCAGGGCGGCCCAGCGCCAGAGACCCGGGAGCAATATGTAAGGGACCTCGCAGATGCCATTCGTTACGCCTACCTGGATGATGTGTCTCTCCTGCGCCGTCCGCTTGACTTGCCGTCCTCTCTGGAAACCCATCGTCTCCAACTCGTCGAGGAACAGGTCGCGCCAGTGCTGCGCGGCCGGGCTCGGTACCCGTCCGTGGGGCACCTCTGGATTCGCGACACTATGCAGCAGGCAGAGAAGGCGCTGCAGGAGGTGAATACCCGAGCTGAAGCGGTCATGGAATATGAGTTGACTCGGGTGAATCCTGCGGAGGTGGAACCAGAGGATTGCACTCGCTGGGCTGCCCTGGCAGTGCGTCTGGGCAAAGAGGTGGAAAAGTGGTATGCGGCTGCTGAGGAGCAACTTGAGTACCTTTATCAGCGAGTCGCTCTGATATATCTCCTGTGGACCGACATTCGAGGGATGGGCAGAGCCCGCCCTTTTCTGGAAGACCGACTGAAGTCTCTTATTGAGGAAGCTGAGAGTGTATATACCGAGGATGGTCGAGAGGCATTGCGGTTGGTTTACAAGGATCTACGCAAACCCCCCTGGGGCTCGCTGCCTCGTAATTGGGACGAAGATAAGACTGAGGGCGAGAAAGACGAGGGAAATGCCGGAGATGAGGAATGACCGGATTCGCTTGGCTTCAGTAGAGATCACCGAGCAGTGCAACAATCGCTGCCTCTACTGCGATCAGCGGAAGTCCGAGCTTTTCATGCCAGTGGCGCAATTCAGCAACCTGCTCGACGAACTGGCGACCGATGGAACTGAGGCCGTGGCTCTGGGAGGCGGCGAACCGACGCTCCATCCGGCGCTGCCCGATGTGCTCGGAGCTGTTCGTGAACGAGGGCTTCGCGCTGGACTCACCACCAACGCCTTCAATCCTCGTTTGGTTTTGCAATTGGTAGATCAGGGGTTGCTGGAGAGTTTTGGTGTCTCTGCGGGAAAAGGGGAATGGTTGCGCCTGGTCGCTCATACCCGAGCTATCGTCAACCTGCTGTTATTGCGAAACTCTGTGAATGAAACGATCCGCCAGGCAGCGACGGCAGTGCGCCGCGGCGCCAAATGCCTTCTGCTCCTCGGCTATAAGGGCGCCCGACCCGAATTCAGGCCCTCCACTGCCGAACTATCCGACGCCTACACAATGCTGAACATGCTGGGACGGAAACTGGACCTGACCATCGCCGCTGATGACTACACCCGCCGCCGACTGGGTCTGACAACCACTTGCGGCGAGGGGTTCCTGCGTGTGCGGATTGACGGTGCTCGTGAGCCGTGCTGTTTTGGAAGTTGCGAGTTCCGGTGCAACTCTGATATCCATCAAGCCTCCTTCAGCTAAACAATCCGGCAATCGGCTTGATCCGTCTCTCCAGAGCGAGCCCTTCTGGCATCACTTTACCATCGTTCAGGTGATATTTTTGGCATTTGGCTGCTGAAGCCCGCACCCAATCTGCTAACGGTAGAAGAAAAGTGGATAACTTGGTCTCCAAGTGTTGACCCGAAGGACTTGCCAAACCACCTCAAAAATATTGTATAATAATGGCGAAATGTTAAAATTTGGAGATTTAGGAAACAGATACCAATTGGACTTGATCCTGATGTTCGGGTCTCACGTAATCGATAACGTTCATCCTGAGAGCGACATAGACATAGCTGTCTACGGAAGGCAGATTCTTTCCGAAACTGAGAAGATTCAGCTCATATATGAACTCTGCAATATCTTTCATACGGATGATATCGATCTGGTGGATTTAAGAACTGCCTCCCCGTTTTTAAAAAAAGAGGTTCTTAAGAATTATAAGATCCTTCTTCAGAGGGATGCGATGCTTTTGTGCCAGTTAGAGTTGGCTAACATTCATGAAATGAAGGAATTGGAAATCCTTGACCGGATTCGACGGGAGCGACTCGAAGAATTTGCGAGATGATTGACAGGAGGTTTATAGAAACAAAATTATCATACATCAGGGGCTACTATCAGGATCTGGAAGGCGTCTTGGGTTATTCGGATCAAGAGATCAAGGGTGATGTTTTAAAGCTAAGGGCACTGGAGAGGGTCATTCAGCTCATCGTAGATGAGATAATCGATATCAACAATCATTTCATTCGTTACGCTCAGTTGCGGGTTCCGGAGGATTTCCAAAGTGCTTTTTATTCCTTGCTGAAAACGAGATTCTGCCTAAGGGATTTGCGAGAAGGATGGCTCCTGTGGTTAGACTCAGGAATCGCTTGGTCCACAGATACGAGAAAGTAGACGTCGAGATCCTTCTGGATACGATACGAAAAAGTAAAGACGATTTCAAACAGTACGTAAAACACATCCATGAATATCTGAGGTGAATCAAGCTTGCTCCATACCCTATGCTAATTTGAGGTTCCCAACGTTTTTACTTTCAGTTTTGAGCTTTCACCTTTGACCTTACACCTCACCAGACAGACGACACAGATTTATCCCGTGAAATTCAATGGCTATTTCGCCAGGACCAGATAAACAAGAAGAACCAGATAAACCAGATAAACCGAGCTGGAAAGTGTCATTTTTCAACAACGTCCCCCAGGGATATTTGTGGATATACTGTGAAAGCCTCTGGAAGAAGATGACCTGCTTGCGCGTAGCCGCTTCGGCGAAGGCAGGTCGGAAAGCCCTGCCTACCGGCAGGCAGGCGTACTCGGGGGCGAAGCTTGACCGAAGGGAAACAAACTGAATGTACGGTTTGACGAGGGGGAGCTGGAGATAGAGCCTTAGCC
>JASEIE010000147.1:0-225 GCA_030024065.1 Thermodesulfobacteriota bacterium | reverse complement strand
CTTCAGCTACTACGCCAGCTCTCTACTCTACCCTGGGAAAAGTTATAAGCTAAACTCATGTTCAACAATATTTATAAAAACAAACGAGTTTTCGTTACTGGACATACAGGCTTTAAAGGTTCCTGGCTTGCTATCTGGTTAAGAGAATTGGGGGCACAGGTCATCGGTTTTTCCTTGGATCCACCAAGTGAGCCAAATAACTTTACGGCTTGTTCCTTAAAGGAT
>JASEIE010000146.1 GCA_030024065.1 Thermodesulfobacteriota bacterium | reverse complement strand
TATCCTCCCTCGGAGATTTGAAACGATTAATTGGATTATTTAGATCGGGGTAGCCTAAGGCGATTCCGATCACTACCATTTTATTCTCCGGAATATTGAGCAGCTCTTTGATCTCGTCTTCATAGGCCATGATGAGGCCGATTGGGCAAGTTCCCAATCCATATTCATGAGCAATAAGGAGTAGATACCCGAGGACCAAACCGATGTCCACAAAACGGGCTTTCGGGAAGGAATCGTCGAGACAGATGAAGATGGCTGCGGGAGCTCCATAAAAATTACAACTTCCTTCATTGATGAATTGATTGGAATCGGCTTTCATCTCTTCGAAAAAAGGGGCCATCAATTCGAGGGTCTTAGCCCCTCGCTTGGCAAACGTCTTGGGCAGGGGTTTGACATTTCCGGGCCCGCAGGAGATCTGCTTTTCTTTGTATGCCTTGATGAGTCTCCGGCTCAATCTCTCCCTCTCTTCTCCTGTCACGACGATGAATTCCCAGGGCTGGAGGTTGATGGCAGACGGGGCGAGAATTGCCAATTTTAAGATCTCTTCAATCGTTTGTTTTGGAACAGGATCAGGTTTGAATGCCCTGATGCTTCTTCTCTCTTTAATTGTTTGAAGCAAATCCATAATAAATTCCTTTCATAATTTTGGCTTTTCGGACGAACGGCTTAAAAATAACGTATCCATGTTTGATGTGTCAAGGCACTGCTTTCTCACCGATGCCTCTCGTTAAAAACAGAACAAAAGACCGAATTAAATTTGATTTTTTTCTGTATTTTTGGTAGCTTGGGAGAAACTCAAATTCTTCCCCTCTCCTCTTGTGCCTGCCTGCGGTAGGCAGGGGAGAGGATAAGACTGCCTGCCCTGATTGCCGTCAGGAAGGCGTAGGCGGAGGTGAGGGATGAAAAAATGTGTTTTTAAGGAAATTAACACCACATGAAGGCCTATTCTTATAAGGAATGGACTTTTTTATTTCCAAAAAGAACCGAGAGGAGTAAAATATGCCAGCAATTGCATCTCTTGAAGATTTAAAAGCCGCCCAGAAAGATCTTCTCGAAGCGAAGGACTTGAACGAGTTGAAGGCGGTATTTAAGAAATGGCGCAGGATAGGTTGGAAAAATGTCTGTAAGTTGTGGCTTCAAGAACGGACACCAGAACAGTTGAAAGGTGAGAGCGATTAGAATACCAATTCACATTTCAAGGCCTGACACCTGTGGGCTTACGAAGCTTGGCGCAGTTACGACGAGGCGAGCCGGGAAATCGACCAGCAGAAGGACACACTTTTGAATGAGGTCAGCCACAGGCTGGAACAGAGAACGGAACAGGAAATGCTCTTCACCCTCCGATGGCAGGTTGTGTAGTAATGAAGTGAAAATGAAAGAGGAAACGACATGACCGACCCTGAAAAACTCGACCTTCGTTCCCATGACATAACAGAAGAAAAAAGGCAGGAACTCTTGCGGCTCTTTCCCGAAATCCAGACCGAGGGCGGAAAGATTGACTTTGAACGCTTGAAGCTCGCCCTTGGTGAAACGGTGGATGTGGGCAAGGAACGCTACGGAATGAACTGGCCAGGCAAGGCTGATTGCTTCAAGGCGATCCAATCTCCCAGCCTGGGAACTCTTCGCCCCTGCCCTGAGGAAAGCATCAACTTTGATACCACCGAGAATTTTATCATTGAGGGCGACAACCTGGAGGTCCTCAAGCTCCTACAGAAATCATATCTCGGCAAGATCAAGATGATCTATATTGACCCTCCTTACAACACCGGCAACGATTTCGTCTATCCCGACAATTACACCGAGAGCCTTCAGACCTACCTGGAATACACGGGGCAAGTGGATTCAACGGGCAAGAAGTTCAGCACCAACACGGAGGCAGATGGCCGGTTTCATTCCAAGTGGCTGAATATGATGTATCCAAGATTGTATCTGGCGAGGAATCTGCTGAGGGAGGATGGCCTGATTTTTATAAGCATTGATGACAATGAAGTGGATAACCTCAAAAAGGTATGCAGCGAGATATTTGGGGAGGATAATTTCTTAGCCCAGGTGACGTGGAAGTGTCGCGCAGGTGGTGGTTCAGATAGTCGCTTTTTCGCAACAGATCATGAATACGTTCTAGTATTTTCCAGAAGTACAGATAGTTTGGGTGAACTCGTTATTCCATTCACCAAAGAACAGCAATCTCGTTTTGATCAAGAGGATTCTCGTGGAAAGTATTATTTAAAGACTCTGGAACGCCCTGAGCAACTCGGCTCTCGACCGAACCTACAATACCCGATCGGGGCGCCCGATCGAAGCATTATTGAATACAAACGGGAAGGGGTGAAGTATACATGGGTTGTTAACCAAGATAAATTTCACGAGCTGGTTAAGGATGACCGTGTAGTTTTCAAGAGATCAAAGAATTCATGGATGCCATATAGGAAACTATACCTTTCTGAGAACGAGAGTGATGAAAAGCGAGGCACTAAACCGCGATCCGTTTTCTTGGATGCTGGTCTGACGCGAGATGGAGGTTCAGACTTTGAATATCTATTTGAAGATCGCAACTTAATGCCCTTTCCTAAACCTGTCAACTTAATGGAAGCCCTCCTCCTAATTGGATTTCAAAGAAACACCGAAGGAATAGTCCTTGACTTCTTCGCTGGTTCTGGCACCACAGGCCAGGCCGTACTGGAGTTGAACAAAAAGGACAGTGGCAACCGCAAGGTCATCCTGGTCCAACTCCCCGAAACCACGGGTCGGGAGGATTACCCAACCATCGCCGACATCTGTAAAGAACGTGTCCGCCGGGTCATTAAGAAATTGAATGCAGAGGATGAAAGCAAGCTGCCGCTTGAGGGAACTCAAAAACAGGATCGAGGTTTCCGCGTCTTCAAGCTGGCCGAATCCAATTTCAAGGCCTGGGACGCCAACCTTCCAACCGGTGATGTGGCTGTATTGAAGCAACAGCTTGAGCTGCACATCGATCACATCCGTGACGGCCGAACGTCCGATGACATCCTTTACGAAATCCTCTTGAAGAGTGGTTTCCAACTCACTACGCCAGTAGAGAAGCTTAACATGGAAGGCAAGACCGTATTCAGCGCAGCAGGTCGGGCGCTTTTCATCTGCCTTGAGCGCAATCTAACTCTAGAGCTCATCCGTGCCATGGCAGATCAGAAGCCCGAGCGTGTGGTCTGCCTCGACGAAGGGTTTGCTGGGAACGACCAGCTCAAAGCGAATGCTGTCCAGATCTTCAAAAACAAAGGGGTAACAAGTTTTAAAACGGTTTAACCATGAGCGAACCTCAAATGATTCTGTTTGAGCAGATACGTAGCCTGGTGGAACAGGCACGGGGGCGTGCCGCACGCGCCGTGAATCAAACCATGACGGAGACCTACTGGCAAATCGGGCGCTTGATTGTGGAGGAGGAGCAGGGGGGAGAGAGCCGGGCCGTTTACGGCGTGAGACTTATTCCTGAGCTTTCTCGCCGGTTAACGCTTGAATATGGCAAGGGTTTCGATGAATCCAACCTTCGCAATATGAGGCGGTTCTATTTGGCCTTCCCTCAGCAGATTCAAGACGCAGTGCGTGCCGAATCTCCGGAGATGTCGATCTCTTCGATTCCAAACGAGAAATCGCCCATTTCGACAGCGAACTTTCTTCGCTCTGAACTGAGCTGGACGCACTACCGCTTACTGTTGCGGGTGGACAACCCGGTAGCCCGTGAATGGTATATGCGGGAAGCCGCAGAAGCGGGTTGGAGCTCGCGGGCACTGGAAAGGCAGATAAGTTCCCACTATTACGAGCGTCTCCTTGCCAGCCAAGATCGGGAAAAAGTGCAAGCAGAGGCACGCGCGACCTCTTCCGAGGCTGCTCTTCGGCCTGCTGACACTCTCAAAGATCCCTACGTCTTCGAGTTTCTCGGCTTGCCATCTCAATCCTTTCTGGAAAAGGACCTGGAAAAAGCCCTCCTCGACAATCTTCAACACTTTCTCCTCGAACTCGGGCGTGGCTTCAGCTTTGTGGCCCGCCAATACCGGGTGAGCACCGAGACGATGGACTTTTTTGTTGATCTCGTTTTCTACCATTTCCGGCTGAAGGGAATTCCGGGAACTGCTTTGGGGTCAGGCTTGACTTTTTGACATTCCCAAAAGATGGTGTCATCTATAAAAAAGTTGGCCCTGCTCTAATCGCATAACGGGTGATGTGGGAGTGGAAGACTCATGAAGGGATTTTTGAACTCATCGCTGAAGTCCAGTGACTTCAAGTACAATAATCGTAATTGGGGTCAGCCCTTGACTTTGGATAAATCCATTTTTAAAAACGGCGAAACCTTCCGCGTCCTCAAAGAAAAAGAAGAGCGCGAATACGGCGAATGCCGCACAAAGCCTCTGGTTTTGGAAGCCTGGGATAGGTCAGTAGACTCTGGGGCATCCATAAAAAAATTAGGGACACTTCCCGATTTTAATAAATCCAATGGATGGGGGGCACTCATTAAAAGGTACCTGAAATTCGGGGCCAGGCATCGTTAATTCGGCTTTTTTCGGGTGAATAGCCAGGTGATGCGACATCAAAAGAAAAGGAGAGTGAGACAGAGATGATTCGGGCGAAATTGTGGTTCCGGTGTGCCGCCATGCATGATCCTGTTACCCCGATGATCGTTCAACCTGCGCTCATCGGATGGGAGGCAAAGCAGAGGCGAGTGGATCTTCATATCGAGAGGGCCTTCAATGGGGAGGAATTGGTCCGCCAGATGAAGGGTTGGGTGACGGTCGATCCTTCAAAAGTGATTGAGATTGTCAATCGATTTGGAAGATTGAGGGTCCTGGATGATCGGGAACTGGTGATTGAGGTTGAAAGGACAGAGGATTTTGAAAAGCTTCAGAAAGCCCTTCAGGAGGCCTTCGAAGGAGAAGTGGAGGTTGAAGGAATTACTAAAACTAAAAAATGATATTAGTTTCTAAATTCCCCTCCTGGTCAAACAATCCTAAATATTATATTATTTATTAATTCATTTTTTTGATAACCCCCTTGGGTTGAGTTTGTGATGGAATTGGGGAAGATCATCTCTTCAGGGACTGGAAGCGAACTTTTAGCCGATATGAATGTCGGCAAAGCCCACCTCGGGCTTTGATCGGAAATTTAGTGGGTGCTAAAAGGGTATAACGCATTGTCACCCCCGCGGAAACCGAAATCCAGACGCCGACCCTGCGGAAGCAGGGAACTACCTAAAATAATGGATTTCTGCATCCGCAGGAATGCCCTCCCAAAGTCGGAAAGATCTTTTTCAACAAGCTGTTAGAATTCAAACCAACAGAAAGGAGAATTTGTAACAATGGCATTGTTAGATGAACCGATTAAAGGGATCAAAGAAGTCAAGAACTACATCAATGGGGAATGGGTTGATTCGAAAGGAAAGATTGTAGATGTCGTCAATCCGGCAACAGGGAAAGTGATCGGGAAATGTCCCATCTCGACCAAAGAAGAGATCAACGCTGCCGTGGAAGCGGCAAAGGCAGTTTTTCCGGACTGGAGGAGGACCACTCCTCTCGCCAGGTCGAGGGTTCTCTTCAGAATGAAGGAATTGCTTGAAGAAAACTTTGAGGAGTTGAGTAGAATCCAGACCATGGAGCATGGAAAAACAATTGATGAATCGCGGGGGGAAACGAGACGAGGCATCGAAAATGTGGAGGTTGCCTGTGGCATTCCTACATTGATGCAGGGTTACTATTCAGAGGATATTGCCACAGGGATCGATGAGTGGGTCATCCCAACGCCATTAGGAGTCTTTGGGATCATTGGACCTTTTAATTTCCCCTTTATGATTCCCCTCTGGTCAGCCCCCTATGCGGTAGCGACAGGGAACTGCATTATCATCAAACCTTCGAGCGAGGTGCCCCTCAGTCAATGGAGGCTCACTGAGTTAGCTGAGGAAGCTGGTTTTCCACCTGGGGTGTGGAATGTCGTCAATGGCGGAAGAACCGTGGTCGATGGCATGTTAGAGCACAAGGATATTGTGGGAATCACCTTTGTTGGCTCGACTCCTACAGGGCGAGATGTCATTTACAGAAAATGTGGTGAAACAGGGAAAAGAGTGATCGCCCAATGTGGGGCGAAGAATTTTATGGTCGTCATGCCGGACTGCAATGTCAAACCAACCGTGCCTGCTTTGATGACCTCTTTCTTCGGGAATTCAGGTCAGCGATGCCTGGCCGGAGCTAATCTTCTCGTTGTTGGCGAGGATAACAAATTCTATAACAGTTTTATGGATGAGGTCTACAATATGGCCTCCAAGATCAGGATGGGTTATGGGTTAGATGAAGTCATCCAGATGGGGCCTGTGCGGGATAAAGAGAAAAGAGATGCCATTATGGGTTATATTGAAATTGGAATCAAAGAAGGGGCCAAATTGAGATTGGATGGTAGAAAGCCAAAGATAGAGGGTGGTTGCCCTGATACCTGTTTTGTGGGGCCGACGATCTTTGAAAATGTCACAACAGACATGAGAATAGGGAACGAAGAGATCTTTGGTCCTGTGATGAGTGTTTTTCGGGCAAAAACTCTGGATGAAGCGATCGAAATATGCAATGCAAGCCCTTTTGGTAATGGTCATGCGATCTTTACCCAGAATGGCAGGAGCGCGAGGGAATTTCAATACAATGTGACAAGCGGTAATGTGGGGATCAACATTGGAATCGTTGCTCCGGTGGCTTTCTTCCCCTTCAGCGGAATGAAAGACTCCTTCTTTGGGATACTTCACACTCAGGGCCAGGAGGCGGTTCGTTTCTTTACAGAAAGCAAGGTCATCATCCAACGGTGGTTCTGAAAACCCTGATTGCAGATTGCAGATAGCAGAGGGCAGATAGAAAAATCTGAAATCTCAAATTTGAAATCTGGGCTATATAGAGGAGGTAAATGCCAGTGGGAATCAGTACCTGTTCGGGGGCGATCAGCCTGTCAAGAGAAATGGAAAATAAATCTGGCAAGTTCTATCAGGAATTGTCAAACAGATATGAACAAGACAAGGAGCTTTTTCTTGCTTTTTCAAAAGAGAATGAAAAATATGTGAAACAGATTGAACGAGCTTACTATGGGGTGATCACCGATGCCATCGAAGGTTGTTTCGCCTTTGATCTTAATCCTGAGGATTATCAGGTTAAGGCGGCGCCCTCAAAGGCCGCCAGCTACTCCGATGCCTTAAAAGAAGCCTTGGTGATGGAGGAGAAGATTTTAAATTTCTATCAAGTTGCAGCGGAACAGTCCAAGCACTTGATGGCAGACGTTCCGAGATCTTTTACGCTAGTTGCAAAGAAGAGAAGTGAACGGATTCCTAAATTAAAGGCTCTTCTTGAAAAAGGAAAATAGGGAGCCAGGCAAAGGTAAGAAGCCCTGCCTGGAAATCAGCAGGGCTTCTTTTTTGGAGTCCGACAGGGCGGCGTTACCTACCATATGCCTTTACAGAGCAAGGTGTTGCAATGCTTTCGAGTGTATTAAATAGTGGGAGAGCCATTAAGGTAAATATTGAAATCATGAGGGCATTTGTCAGACTCCGACAGATACTTGCTTCAAACAAGGAGCTTGCTAAAAGACTGGATGATCTCGAGAAGAAATATGATGCCCAATTCAGGGCGGTTTTTGATGCTATTAGGGAATTGATGAAACCACCGGAATCCAAGAAGCGCCCAATTGGATTCCTTGTTGAGGAACCTAAAGTTCCTTACATCACAAGAATGAAGAGGAAAAATTAGTTGTTACGACTAACGCCTTACGCTTTACGGTAGGGCATTAGAAGCTTTGGGGTCAGGCTTGACTTTTTGGCGTGCCCAGCGAAGGGTAGCGCATTCTAACGGGTGGAAGTCCCGTCATGGTAGGAGCCAGAGCCATGTAGCTTGGATGGCAGGGGGTAATGGAAACGTTGCCTTCTGAAGCCCATTGACAAAGCCCCGTATAGCGGGGTGAGCAACTATCCGGGTCGTAACTTACGTGAACGTAGAAGTAGCCTCGTAAAAGTCTAAGCCCTACTGGTCGAGCCTTTCAAAAATAGGCGAAGACAGGACCCTTTTACTGACACTGGCTGAGAGGTAAGAGGGCGGTAGCGGGGTATCAGCGGCGACACGGATAGAGAGAGACGCTATCAACTGGGGAAGCCCTCCTCGTCCCTGACGGAAACGTCAGGAGCAGGGTAGGTACTATAAGTCGGAAGACGAAGTGAACCGAGAGGCGAGAGGGTGGCGGATGAGTCCGTAGTAGCGGAGAGGGTAAGGACAACATAACCTTACCGGAGCGAAGGGGCTCTGCTGTATCTTAGCGGTGGGATAGGGTCGGACCGAGTTAACTGCTTGATGGAATTAATGATTTCCGGGAAAAGAGGGGCTGATTTTAGCTTTAGAACTGAAATTTTTGGGTTGAAATCGCCCTGATTAAGATTATTAAGAATAACCAGAAGTCAGAGGTTATCTTTGGAAAAAAAAGCTTAGAGAATCTGGAATTCTTTATAGCCTCAATTTTACCGATGGAAATGGCGATTTAAAGCCAAAAAACAAGTATTCTTGGGACGTATCTGGTTCAATGTCAGTACCTCAGCCTGGTCTAACCCAAACCAGGCAAGTGAATTCCTGAAAATTGGCCAAGAATTGAAAGGTGAAGAGTTATCCTTGTGGTAGAGGAGGCAGAAATGAAGTCACCTGTTCTTAAAACATTTTTGGTGGGCGTTGCTTTTGGGATAGGTATAACTGTTTTATCCTTGTATGCTCAAAAACCAGGTTGCTTCGTTACTTCGTTAGAAACAATAGCAGAAATGGGGCGAGCCCGAAGGGCCAAAGAAGAAGAAAACAAATTCCTAAGAAAAAAGCTGAGGGCAATGGGCTTTTCGGATAAGGAAATTAATGAAAACCTCTGAGAGGCGAAACATTGTTGAATAAGTTGAATTACTCTGAGATCGAGTTTTGGTGGCATTCCTAAAAAAGTTGGCGTCATAAAGTATTTTAAGATGAGTTCTTTTCCGGCTGTTGATATTTTTCTACCCCACAATTCCCCAAAAAGAATTCATGATCAAGAAGACAAGGTGCCCTACGGTTTCGAGGCGCTAAATTCTAACATCCTCCGTGTTCAACCCATGCTTGTCATCCATGGGCATCAACGCGTCGATAAAGAGTCAAAACTCGGACAAACCAGGATCATCGGTGTCCATGGATACAAATTGATAAAGACATGAATTGGCATAGCGCATAAAGCGGAGCAAGTTATTCGGTCATTGAGTCATTGGGTTGGGTTTTTGGGTCTCGGAGTCGAAAGCTAAATGTCCAATACCCAATGTTTCCATACTCTCTGACTGAATTATTCAGTCAACTTCTACAGGATTTGGATTGCTGATTGTGGGAAGAACGGGGATCAAAGATTTTCACTTCCCTGACCGAATTTTTCAGAATAACTGAGGGACTACATC